>JBDTVL010000033.1:0-10435 GCA_040007215.1 Flavitalea sp. | reverse complement strand
ATCATCGATATTCTTATCCTGGCCACCGGCTTTGTGCTGAGGGTTAAGGGCGGCGCTATACTGGCCGGAGTCAGCACTACTTCCTGGTTTATTATCATGACTTTCCTGCTGGCTTTATTTCTCGCGATAGCGAAACGAAGGGACGATGTATTGCTCAAAGCCTCCACCGGTACGGAAATGCGCAAATCAATGAAAGGCTATAGCCTGGAATTTCTCAATACCCTGCTGGGTTTGTTCTGCGCTATCCTGATCGTATCCTATATTAATTATACCGTATCGCCGGTTTCTTACAATAAGTTCGGCCACCGGTTATATTACACCGCGCTTTTTGTTATAGCGGGCATCATGCGCTACCTGCAGATCACCTTCATTTATAATAAGGCCGGCTCACCGACAGAAGTATTATATAAAGACAGGTTTATCCAGGTTACCCTGCTTCGTTATACTGTATTTACGCGACCTAACTTTTTTTGGAAAATGAAAAAGAGCATAGCCAACTGGGGCAATTACCCGGCCATGGAGAGTGATGAACGAAGCTTCAGTTACGACGACCAGCTCCTGCAACTGGTTAAGGAAACCGATCATTTTATTCCTAGAGGCAATGGCCGCTGTTATGGCGATGCCTCCCTGGCAGGTAAAACCATCTCTACTTTACAATTCAATAAAATACTTTCTTTCGATACGGAAAACGGCATCTTCGAATGCCAGAGCGGCTTAACGCTCGACCAGATACTGGAAGTGATCGTTCCTAAAGGATGGTTCCTTCCCGTTACCCCAGGAACCAAGTTCATCACGATAGGCGGAGCGGTGGGCAGCGATGTGCATGGAAAAAATCATCATGTTGACGGGTCATTTTCCAATCATATTATAGAAATGGCTATTGTGCTGGGCGATGGCTCTGAAATAATTTGCTCTCCTTCGGAACATACCGACCTGTTTGAAGCGACCTGCGGCGGCATGGGGCTAACAGGTATGATCACACGCGTTAAATTCAGGCTGAAAAAAATAACGACCTCTTACGTTAAGCAGAAACAACTCAAGGCAAGAAACCTCGAAGAGCTTATCAGGTTTTTTGAAGAGTATAACGACTATACCTATTCGATGGCCTGGATCGATTGTTTATCGAAGGGAGATGCTTTCGGAAGAGGTATCCTGATCGTTGGCGAACATGCTACGGTGGATGATCTGAATGATCAGCGCCGTAAAGACCCCCTGGCGCTGCCAAAGAAAAAAAGTATCACCTTTCCTGTTAACCTGCCTTCCTGGGCGCTGAATACGTTCACCGTTAAGGCATTTAATTTTTTATACTACGGAAAGAATTTTAAGAAGGTGATCAGTAATGTAGTTCCTTACGAGCCTTTCTTTTACCCCCTGGACGCTATATTACACTGGAACAGGGGTTATGGTAAAAAAGGATTTGTGCAATACCAGTTTGTGCTGCCATTGTCGGCCAAACAAGGACTGATCGATATCCTGCACCGAATCAGCGATGAGGGCCTGGGTTCATTCCTGGCCGTGCTTAAGGTTTTCGGAAAGCAGGAAAGCATGATCTCTTTTCCTGAAGAAGGTTATACGCTGGCCCTTGATTTCCCGGTCAGAAAAGGGTTGTTTAGTTTTCTTGATGAACTCGATGAGATCGTGCTGAAATACGGAGGCAGGTTGTATATGTCGAAAGATGCGCGCATGAAACCAGATGTTCTGCTGCGCGGTTATCCGAGGTTACAGGAGTTTAAAGATATCGTTAGAAAATATAATCCTTCAGGTAAACTATCTTCGGTGCAATCGAGCCGGTTATTTTTGACTGGAAACTAATCCCATTAAACATGCCAACTGTTTTGATCTTAGGAGCCGCTTCCGATATGGCAGTGGCCATCGCCGAAAAATTTGCTTCAAAAGGCTATTCCCTTCAACTGGCGGCGCGTAATGCCGGCAGGCTCGCGCCATTGCAGTCGG
Organism: Flavitalea sp.; assembly: GCA_040007215.1. Lineage (GTDB taxonomy): Bacteria > Bacteroidota > Bacteroidia > Chitinophagales > Chitinophagaceae > Flavitalea. Next base: position 8,482 of record JBDTVL010000033.1, on the reverse strand, counting down.
ATGTTCAAATCAGGTACAAATCATCTGCCGCCTTACTCGAATTCGACGCCCTTGCTTTTGATACCCATAAAACATTCTTTGATAGCCTGTCGCCGAAACCTGATGTAACTATCAGCGTATTTGGTCTGCTGGGCGATCATGATAGTGCGCTGAAAGACTGGAACCTGGCTTCTGATATCATCTCCACTAATTATACGGGAGCGGTATCCATTCTGAATGTAGCCGCTGAATATTATGCCACCCTGAAAAAAGGCGTTATTGCCGGCGTCAGTTCTGTTGCTGGCGAACGCGGAAGGCAGAGCAATTACCTGTATGGCAGCGCCAAAGCGGGTTTTACCGCCTATCTTTCGGGGCTACGCAACAGGATGTATCACCTCGGCGTTCATGTTGTTACCGTGCAACCGGGATTTGTATATACCCGGATGACAGAGAATCTTTCTCTTCCTCCGCTGCTGACGGCAAAACCTCAGCAGGTAGCGGAAACTGTTTACAAAGCGGTAACGGGAAAGAAAAATGTAGTGTACGTAAAATGGTTCTGGCGCTGGATAATGCTGGTGATCAAGACCATTCCTGAATTCATTTTTAAAAAGCTTAAACTGTGAGCAGGCCAATCGCCTTTTTTGATTTCGACGGAACCGTTACCACTAAAGATTCTTTACTGGAGTTTATAAAATACTGCAAGGGAAATACCTCGTTCTACTGGGGTTTCCTGTTACATGCCCCTGTGCTGATCGCTTACAGGCTGAAGATCATTTCTAACCAGCGCGCCAAAGAGATCATGCTGAGTTATTTTTTCAAAAAAATGACGGTGGAAGAATTCAATGGCCGTTGCGATGCCTTTCTTAAGGAGGTGATGCCCACGCTGATCAGGCCTAAAGCGATGAAGGAAATACAAAAATTACAGGAGGCTGGCGCCGAGATCGCCGTGGTTTCGGCTTCGCCGGAAAACTGGGTGGCTAAATGGTGCGAGCAAATGAAACTTACCTGTATAGCCACCAGGCTTATCGTTAAAGAAAATAAAATTACCGGCAGCATATCGGGCAAAAACTGTTACGGAACAGAAAAAGTGAGAAGAATTAATGAGGCCTATGATCTCTCCAGTTATTCCGTTATATACTGTTATGGCGATACTGCCGGCGACAGGCCCATGTTGTCGCTTGGCAAACATGCTTTCTATAAACCCTTCCGCTGATCATCTAACTAAAAAAATAGTCTGCAGTATGCGCTTAGGGCATACAATTACTATAAAAAAGCCACTGACGTAATTCCGTGTTATGAGACTGTAAGGGTCGCAAGATCTATAACGGTTCCTGCGACCCGCTGCAAAATTTACCCTGTGCGCTTAGCTGTCGGCAGCCTGGCGAATAGCAGGGGTAAATGCATCTCTGGTCCAATACAACGCCGATGCTATCTTCTTTTTAGATCAGTCTATATCGTATGTACATCGAGGCTATGGCATCCGGGAAGATATTTTACCGCTATTGCAGAACTAACGTCTGGCAATAACTGTAGTAAGCAAACTTCATCAATGCAATTTAAAATATTAAGCCTGCCTTCGCTTTTGAATAAAAGGCCAATGTATATGTTGTATTTATTGCTTCGCAAACTTTCCGGAACTGACCCTGATCTGGTTCACGCGTATATCAATAATATACAGGCCATGCCCCAGCGAAGAAATATCTATACTTTTTGTAAATAGCCGCTCTGTTTTTTCAAAGACAATACTTTTCACTTGCCTTCCGGAAAAATCGTAAATGATCACTGTTGTTTTACCTATAGCTTCTGTTATGCATTGAATATTAATATTGGATGAGGCAGGATTAGGATAGATAGTCAGCGATGCCATTGTTGGTACAATAGGGGTCCCGTTCTCTGTTGTAATTATAGGAGTGGCTATTGTAGAAACGCCGGGAACCGCTGTCTGCGCAGTAACTTTTGTAGCCAGCGACTGGGTGGAGTAAGTGCCTTTTGGTTTTCTAATTACCTGTACCCGTGTTTCATCATACGATACGACGCCTTTGCTATCCATTACCGCTAGCCGGAAAGTATATATGCCAACAGTAAGGTTCCGCACCATTGTTTTTCCTGAGCCGGAGGAAGCGATGCTGAATTTACCAGGTCCATTAACTTTTGTCCACCGGAATGATTTCACCCAGCCGCCGGGGTCTGTGGATGTAGTTCCATTAAGCAGTGCAAAGTTAACGGGTAGGGTAATAGTCTTATCAGGCCCTGCCTTTGCCTTAGGTGGCGCATTCACCTCAATAGCCACATCGTCAATAGCTGTGGCTCCCTTACCGTCTTTTACGGTTAGCCTGAACCGATAGTATCCTGGTTTCAGATCATAGATCATCGTTTTTCCTGCTGAAGGTTTGGCTATCCGATACGAAGAAGGTCCTCCGATTTTCGTCCACCGGAATGAAGCGATCCAGTCTTTTTTATCCGGATCGGTAGAGGTTGTTCCATTGATCAGCGCGGAATTTTTCGGAGCTATGATCAACTGGTCCTTGCCTGCCCTGGCTGTAGGTGGGCGATTAGAACCTCCTGGAGTCCGGCCATCCTGAGATTTGGAAGCGTTGGCGGTGACGATCGCCTTAACGGTATCCTTATCCCAGCTTCCTTTATTGTCGGTAACTTTTAATTCAAAAGAGTAAGACCCCGCTGTTTTTATACCTACAAGTTTTGACACTGCTGATACTGCATTAGCAATAAACCCATTCGAAGGACCGGCAATTTTTCTCCAGGTATAGGAAGTTATATATCCGTCGGGGTCTTTAGATGCTGATGCATTCAGTTTAAGTGTGGCAGGTGTATTGGTGGTGATATTATTACCGGCATTGGCAACAGGCTTTTTATTTGTCGTAGTCACTTGAGTTTTGCCTTGTCCCAGGAACCACTCATATACATTCGGTGTTTGGTATTTGTGTTCGGTATCGAAAGCCCTGTCCCAAACGGCATGGCCGCCTGTGGCCCAAACCGTTTTAATAGCGGGCACGCCGGGTCCGCAGGCGTTTATTTTGTTGACCGCATTAAAGAGGGAAGATATGTTCACTGTTTTATCGTCGCTGGCATGAAAGGCCCAGAGCGGCAGGTTGCTTTTGGCTATGTTACAGCCATTGGTCATATAGGGTGGGGCGCACACAGTGGCGATGGCCGCAAGTTTATTAGCATTAGCCAGTGATGAGGACGCATAACGCCATGTTCCGCCGCCGCCCATGCTGAGTCCTGCGATAAAGATTCTTTTTGGATCCGCATTCAGTTTTGTACGGGCATAGGTAACCATAGCGTCTACATAGCTGACGGGCCACATACCATATTTTTTCGGGCACTGCGGAGAAATGACCAGGAAAGTTTCCCATTTACCATTGGCATAGAAGCGCATGGGATGGCCGCGATCGATATAATGAGGGATAGCTATATTTTTAACCCTGTTCAGTTCTGTGGTTCCGTTTCCTCTTTCACCGATACCATGTAGAAATATGATAACCGGATATTTCGTGGAAGCGTTAACGTTATAGGAAGATGGTTTGTATTCCAGGAACCCGATTCTTTCGCCATTGCCGGTGTAAGTTGATTTTGGAATTTGCTGCGACAGTAAAAACAGGGGCATGAGTAGGCCCATAAGAAATAACGTCTTTCTCATAACAGTTGAATTTTGTTAGTGGTTAGTCAATAAGATTTCTCTCCGCCAGGGAGACCGGCGGCATAGGTTCGCTAAAAGCTGTGCTGGCATTTCATGGAACACGCCTGTGGCTAAGCCTGTGGCATGGGATGATGATGCGGAAAAGATTTTGATGAAAAAAAATGGTAATAAAATGATCATCCCGGATAGGAGATGAGAATAAGCTTTAATATGTTTTCAACGGTTAGAGACGGAACAAACAGTTTTACAATTACTATACCAAACCAGCTATTATGTGGATAACTTGGAATATGCGCTGGTAAAGGATTCTGGCCGATTGATATTGATCAATTTGAAAAATGGTTGATGATGGATGGCGATAGCGAAGGAGGGTTTAGTAAATTTTTTTTTGATGATCATGTATTGTTATAAGAGTGAGAGGCTTATTTACTAAAGTAGATAGATTATGAAGGATCAATGAAAGATAGACGGAATATATTTTATTTCAGGTATTTGCGATGCCGATTCTAGCTTTTTGGTATCTGAAGCGGTTATTTAAAATGCAAAAGTTTCTTGCAGCCAATGAGCGCTAGCAGTTAAATTAGTATGGCAAGCCTACAATCTCCATTTAATTAGTGAGCGGAGGTAACTCTTTTATTATAAGACCATACCCAACAAATCGTGAGTAGCTGAAGTAAATCTTTTAAGCACATAAGAGTTATAATTTCACCAACCGATAAGCATTTCAGAGAAAATCAAAAAAATAATTTAATATCACAGTCAGTTTGAGCCCTTTATAATTCATTATGCCAGGCCCTTAATCGGCAAAAACCTAACTGGGATGACCAAAATATATTTATTACTATTATTACTTACAGGGCTTTTCAGCTCTTCCCTTTTCTCGCAAAAAATAAACATAAAAAAACTGGATGGTCTTTTTGACGCGCTTTCAATCAACAATAAGGCGATGGGAAGTATAGCCATTTCAAAAAATGGAAAAGTTGTTTACACACGTTCAATAGGTTTAAACAATATCTACAATAAGGGAAAAACGGCTGCTTCAGAAAAAACGCTTTACCGCATTGGATCTGCTACTAAAATGTTCACTGCAACAATGATTTTTCAGTTGATTGAGGAGCATAAAATTTCTTTGAGTACGAAACTAGATAAGTTTTTCCCGCAAATTCCGAATTCCAGGTCGATTAGTATTGAAACATTACTAAATCATAAAAGTGGTTTATATGATTATATTAATGACCAAAAAGATTTAACCTGGATAACCCGACCTCAATCAACAAAAATAATTATTGAAAAAATAACGAAAGGGAAACCAAATTCCTTACCCAATGAAAAATTCAAGTATAGTAATTCGGGTTACTTTTTACTGGCGAATATACTTTTGAAAGTTACACAGCAAGGCTACAATGAAAACTTGCAGAAAAGAATTTGCTCGAAAATTCAATTAAGGAATACTTATTCGCCATTGACTAACGAGCTTAAAAATAATGAAGCTGGCTCTTTTAGTTTCGCGAATGGGGAGTGGACAAAAATGACAGATATCTATTTCCCCAATGTTGTAGGAATAGGCGACATATTATCTACTCCATCAGATTTGATAAAATTTGATGAGGCATTACTTGGGGGGCAATTAATTTCAGAGGCGAGCCTTAAGTCCATGAAGACTTTTACAGACTATGGTTTCGGAATGGGAATAATGAAAGTTCCCTTTTATAAAAAAGTTGGATTCGGACATGCCGGCGATACTTATGGAACACATTCGGTTGTTGCCAATTTCACCAGCGACAGCTTAACCTTTGCCGCTTGTATTAATGGCGAGGTATTCCCGCATAATGATATCAGTATTGGGATATTGAGTATTTGCTTTAACGAGAAATACGAAATACCAACCTTTAAGGTTTTTGGAGTTTCTGCAGAAACGCTTAATAAATATATTGGTGTATATTCAAGCAAGGTCGTTCCTTTAAAAATAACAATTACACGAAAGGATAACCTGCTATTTGCGCAGGCAACCGGACAACCTTCATTTCCACTGGAGGCGACTGAACAGGATAAATTCAGGTATGTGCAGGCAGGTGTAAATATGGAGTTTAATACGGATAAGAATGAATTGATAATGATTCAAGGCGGAGGAAGTTATTTCTTTTCGAAAGATAAATAAAAGGCCTTATGAGTATTATAAATTGAGGGGTAAACATCAGGAACAGAAAGGAAATGCGCTCAATATTTCAAAGAGATAACTGGATTACATCTCAAAACTTAAAAAACCGAAAGAAATATGAAAAACATATTTACTGAAGCAGATAAAACAGAATTAATTAATCGCATTAACAAATTGACTCCGGCAACTGAGCGGCTTTGGGGTAAGATGGATGTTGCACAGATGCTGGCGCATTGTAATATAACTTATGAAATGGTATTTGAGGATATTCATCCAAAACCTAATGCATTTCAGAAGCTCTTCATAAAGCTATTTGTAAAAGATTTGGTGGTTGGCGATAAACCGTATAAAAAAAATATACCGACAGCCCCCGCGTTTATCATTAAGGGAGAACGGAATTTTGATAAGGAAAAAAATCGTTTGACTGCCTATATCGAAAAAACATATGAATTAGGCGAAGCCTACTTTGACGATAAAGAATCGCTTTCATTCGGGCGTTTGTCTAAAGCGCAATGGAATACTATGTTTTATAAACACCTTGAACATCATCTCACCCAGTTTGGCGTGTAAAATAATAGGGCGTTTAAAGAGACTGGAGATCATTTTAAAAATTCAAGGCTGCATTTTAGGAATGCAAAATGACTTACTGTTAATAAATATTATTTTGCGAGGAGGCAGATACTATCTAAATGAATTCGCCGGAGTCAAAACCAGCCGAATTCATTAATTAATTACCTCCAGAATCGTAAAAGTTCTATTTCCGGCAGGAACCTCCCATTGTATTTTCTGACCCTGCCGAAATCCTATCAGCGCTGTGCCAACAGGCGCTAAAATCGATATCTTCTTCTCTTTAATATTAGCTTTGTCTGGAGTTACCAGCATTAGCTCCATGATTTCATTTTTGTCTTCAGCCTTTATAATGACTCGGGAATTAAGCCTTACTGTATCCTTAGGAAAATTATTTTTGGTCACTAACCGGGCCTTTTTTAATTCGGCTTTGAGGTCCTCAGCATTTTTTTTGTCCAGTGCGGTTTTACCCCAGCCACCGCTAAGGAATGAAGTCAGGATTTTATGATCGTCTCTTGTAAGAACAAGTCCGGTATTTAACTTTTGCATGATGATAAGTTGAATGGTGATGAAAATATTTTTATGGTTAAGCTAATTATCTTCTTAAAAATGATCTCTTCGAAGCTTTTTGATGTTTGTTCCTGGGCGTGTGTAGAAGAGTTTTCTATCCAGGCCGGCTTCAAAGAATTGGTCACTTATTTCTTGTCTGTCTGATTTGAGAAAATGCTCCTTGTCTGAAAACCCCCGCAATGCAGTATGTTTCTTCTGAAGAACATTTAGAATCGACCATACTAGTAACGGTAAACTTATCAGGAGAAGCCAGTACCATTTCTCATCTTTTGTATATCCGGTTTCAATAAGGATCACGTTTATTAATACGAGGAAAAATAACATCATTCCGTTTGCCGAAATTGGTTTTCGTTCGCTTGTCATAGCCTTTACTTTATTGATTAAGTATTATTTGTAAAAACCCACCCCGGAACTCTGTAGTTTCTTAAGAAGACCGGGGTTTACCTGTTGAAGTCTATTGGCGTTCGATGAAGGATCAGATCCTTTAAATAGGCGAGAGATATGTGGGCATAAGTATTCCTGCCTGTAAGCGCTGACAGCGTACAAGAATTGGCAGGTCGAATATGTTTATTTATGCCGATCATTATTCGTTTTAAATGGCAATGAAATCCTGTAAACTGGTTAATGAGCCTGTTTAATTCTCCAGGACAAGTTTATTATTCTGACGGGCAATCATTTTTGAAAGGATCGCCTGCCAGTTCTTCACCTTTCTCTCCAGTCCAGGTAAATCGCAAGAGCGATTTATGTCGTGCTCATAAAAAGGTAAAACAAAGGTCTCTCTTGCATCCTTGAAGGCGAATTGCAGGAAAATTGCGTTCAGGAACTCATGCATTTCTCTTTTTTTTAGTTCCTCAGCTTTTATACTGCTATAGATCTTTTTCACCGATATGGAATTTACTTCGTCCAGCCGGATAATATTGACCTGATCTGTTTGTAAAACTATAAGTTTCCTTTTTATACCGTCTAAACCTATTATTTTTTCGCCTAATACTTCATGACTGGAAAAAGACATATTGAGCTTTGAACCCAATTTGCTTAACTGTACATATTTTGTTTTATCATACCTCATAATACTTTTTTTAATATTAAGATATATTAAGGTCCGTATAACGGCTTCTGCAACTATGATCGCTAAGAAGATGATAGCTGACATGAAAAAATAATTAAGATATTATCAGGATCTGATTAAAATAATAGCTTGCCAAAGCTTCAGAAGCAGGTCGCTAGTTCTAATCCCTGGAACAATAAATCCTGAAACCAATTAAAAATGGAAGTAAAGATGAAGAGTGCACCCCAACCTGGTAAATTACAGAGGCTGGGGACTAAGAATGAAAGTCCTTACACGTTGGAAAATAATTCAGCTTTTTGCTGAATCCGGAGAAGCTACAGCCATAATACGGTTGTACAGCAAGCGCGAAGCGCTTTTCGCAAACCGGAATATGATTATTTGTAACTGGCATGCGATGAAGTTAAGAAGAAAATACCTGTTAATCATTAGAGATTTGTTAAAGATTTCAGCATGCATTTAGTCTTGGCAAATGTGATAT
>JBDTVL010000032.1:0-10583 GCA_040007215.1 Flavitalea sp. | reverse complement strand
TTTGTTTTCTGAGCATACTGAGCAAGCCCCAGGCTATCGCCAATGTAATCTGCAATATCCTGTATATCCGACTCCTGGTAATAGTGCGCGAGCACTACGGCGTTCTTTTCTTTTTTCAACAGCTCTATCTCGTGAAACAGATCCAGTGATGGATCAATAGCAATGTTGAGATAACCCGTTTCTTCAATTTTATTTTTGCTGATATCAATGTTCATAACTACTGTAGTATTTAATAATAATTGATTATTTATATAATATACTTATTACTATTACGGGTGTGAATTAGGGGATAAAATTACAAACCTGTTTTTTGGTAAAGTTACAAAGATGAGTTTATCCACTTCTTTCAACATTTCATTAACACAGACATTTGAGCGCCATAAAGGATATTCCTTCTTATCCACTTATGTTGATGATTACCTGCCGGTAATAACTATTTTCATTTTTCGGTCAAAAAGAGTGTGGATGTAAATAGAATAAACCCCGGGTTATTTACAATAAAGGAAAATGAAAAACGTTCAGTTGAAATTACAAGCCAATTACCCACCGTATCGCGGGAAAGAAAACCCGGGTTATCCACCTGTTTTTGTGGTTTTCAAGGCTTTCCTGTTGATCATGTTTCCACGCTTGTTTCACAACTGCATTGTCTGATTTAAAAAACTTTAGCATTACTCCTTATTTACTCCGATAAAAAAGCAAGGCCAAGCGGTGTTTTACCTGGTTTTGCACAATTTGTTAATAATCATTTTTAGCCTATTTTTGCCCTCCGCTAAAAAACATCAGGCGGAAGTACAGGCTGGCTATTTGGCAAGCAGATAAAGTACGTAATATTATTATACTATGTCAATCATTCAAAACATCCGTGATAAAGCAGCCTGGATCATTATCGGCGCTATCGCGGTGGCATTAATCGCCTTTATCGTACAGGATGCTTTCCAGAACAGGAACATGTTTGGCGGATCTTCCACAACCATTGGAGTAGTTGATGGAAAAAAAATTGATGCTGTTGGCTTTGAAGAGAAGTACAAGCGGGCAGAAGAACAGTACCGTCAGCAGGGTTATCCTCTTAACGATATGATGCGTGGAAACATCAGGGAATCTCTTTGGAATGAATATGTCGACGACGCGATCATGGGTCAAAAATATGAAAACCTGGGCCTTTCTGTTTCGGATAAGGAACTGAGCGATATATTATATGGAGCTAATCCTCCCCAGGATCTTAAACAGCAGTTTACCGATCCCAATACAGGGATATATGATCCAAATGCCGCTTACCAGCAGATACAAGCGCTGAAGAAACAGAAGAATACACCGATGTACCAGAGCTTTTTCGGACAATACCTTCCTGCCCTGGCTAAAAACAGGCAAAAGGAAAAATACCTGTCTCTTTTGTCCAACAGTGTATATGTTCCAAAATGGATGGCAGAAAAAGCGATTGCAGACAATACGCAGAAAGCCTCCTTATCTTATGTATTGGTGCCATATACCTCTATTGGCGATTCAGCGGCAAAAGTAACAGACCCGTCTATAATTGAATTTGTAAATAACCATAAAGAAGAATACAAGCAGGAAAGCGCCCGGTCAATGGAATATGCCATGTTTGATGCTGGTCCTACTAAAGAAGACAGCGCCGTTATCTTCGGCCAGGTCAGTTCTTTAAAAAATGAATTTTCGGCTACCCAGGATATTCAGGCTTTCCTGGTCCGTAACGGTTCTGAAACGCCATATGTAGATGCCTACGAGCCGAAAGCTAAAATTCAGTCGTCGAAGGCAGATACCCTTACAAAACTTAGCGAAGGGGAAGTTATCGGACCCTATTTTGAAGGGGGCAGTTACCTGCTGGCAAGAATGCTTAATAAAAGAACCCTCCCCGACAGTGTGAAGGTTCGCCATATACTTATAAAAACAGGCGAGCAGGGAAAACCAGTTCTACCTGACTCCGTAGCCAAAGCAAGAATAGATAGTGTGGTGAATGCTATCCGTAACGGGGCAAACTTTGATTCCATGGTAGTGAAGTTTAGCGATGACCAGGGAAGCAAGGAGAAAGGCGGGGTTTATGAATTTGCGCTAGGCCAGATGCCTTCTATCAGTAAGGAGTTCGGAGAAACTATTTTCTACGGATACAAGGGAGATAAGAAAACGGTTAAAGTAGAAAATGCTCAATACAGCGGTTATCATTATATAGAAGTGCTGGATCAGAAGAATTTTGAGCCAGCTTACAAAATAGCCTACCTGTCAAAAGCCATTCTTCCCAGCGACGAAACAGTCAATAAAGCAAACGGCCTTGCCTCTCAGTTTGCAGCAGAAAGCAGGAATAAGGCCCAGTTTGATGAAAATTCCCGTAAAAGGAATTATAATAAGATCATTGCCGCAGATATTAAGCCTCTGGATGGCGTTATCCCGGGATTAGGAAGCAGCCGGGAGATCGTTAAATGGTTATTTGAAGCTAAACCTGGCGAAGTGGCTGAACGTCCTTACCAGGTGGAAGATAAATTCATAGTTCCTGTTCTAACACAGGTGTTTGAAGAAGGAACCATGTCGGCTCAGAAAGCCAGGCCATTAGTAGAAAGTATTCTTCGTAATGAGGTAAAGGCTAAGCAGATCAGCGCGAAAATAGGCGCAGCGACAACCCTGGAAGCTGTAGCGCAGGCTACTGGCCAGCAGGTGGTAAAGGCAGACAGCGTATTATTCGGAAGCTCTTTTATACCGAATGTAGGCCAGGAATTTAAGGTTATAGGCGCCTCCTTCTATAAAGAATACCAGGCTAAGATATCTGAACCTCTTGTCGGTAATGTGGGTGTTTTTGTTATTAAAGTGGATAATATCAGCGCAATTCCCAATGCCGATATTGATGTTCCGCAGCAGCAAAACATTTTAAAACAGGGTCAGCAACGTGCTTTTGGCAACCCCGGAACGGTTTTAGAGATCCTTAAGAAAACAGTAAAAATCAAGGATGAGAGGTATAAATTCTTCTAAAACCAACCTTTTTTCGTCAAAAAGCAGGCAAAATGCCTGCTTTTTACATTTCAGGACTTGACTGTCTAAAGCTTATTTCACTGAATAATGATATATAGTATATGACCCCGGAACAATGTAAATTTGCCTAACAGTTATCCAGATTTATGAGCGAACAGGCAACCAACTCATCAGAAGAAATTATCAATAAAGTAGCTACCAGCGCTTTATTACAGCTTGATCTTGAGGAATATTTTCCGAAAGACAAGATCGTGGTGTTTGACCTCAAGCCACATCTTTTTATGGAACTGATTCTAAAAGAGAAGGATTTCAGAGCGGGCCTCCAGCATCACGACTGGTCAATCTATCAAAACAATATTGTAGCGGTAACCTGCTCCGCCGATGCTATCATACCTGTTTGGGCATATATGTTGTTGGCGACTTACCTGGAACCAATAGCCAAAGAAGTCATTTTTGGAGATGAACTTGCCGCCCGGCAACAAGTATTTTTAAAAAATATAGACCAGATCGATATCAGCCAGTTTATGGATAAAAGAGTGGTGATTAAAGGTTGCGGTGAATTACCGGTAGGAGAATTCGCTTATATGCAGATCACTAAACGGTTAAGGCCGGTAGCAAAAAGCATCATGTACGGCGAGCCCTGTAGTACAGTACCTATTTACAAAAAGAAATAAGCGTTCTTCTACGATCAAAACCATCCCCTGCGTTTAAAGATCCACAACATCACGGCGGGAATAAGAAGCGTAATGAAGACCGTAAGATAAAAACCAAAAGGGTCATTCGACAAAGGGATCTTGGTGAAATTCATCCCGAAAATTCCGACGATTACGGTGGGAGGCGCCAGCAGGCAGGTAACAATCGCCATTACTTTCATTACCTCGTTCATCTTAAGATTCACATTACTGATGTGCAGATCCTGGATGTTCATTAATATATCGCGGTAGTTTTCTGTGAGATCGCTGGCCTGAACAATATGATCGTAAATATCTTTAAAATATTTTGTGTTGCGTTCCTGCAGAAGATCGCTGTCGCTGCGGATGATACCATTGATCAGGTCGCGGACCGGTGTAATATTTCTTTTTAAAACGATCAGTTCTTTACGAAGCTGGTTGATTTTAGCGAGTGACCTCGTATTACTCCGGCGAATCACTTCTTCTTCCAGTTGCTCAATACATTCGCCGAGGCTTTCCATGACGATAAAATAATTATCCACGATCAGATCCAGCAGGCTATAACATAAATAGTCGGCGCCATTCTGCCGGATTTTGGAATGAGCCAGTTTAAGCCTGTCGCGTAGAGGATTAAAAACATCGCGGCGGGCATCTTCCTGGAAAGAGATCACGAAATTATTGCCGAGTATAACACTGATCTGTTCCTGCTCCACACTATTGGTCTGGCTATTAAAATAAAGCATGTTGAGCAGGCAATAGAGGATCGTATTGATCTCGTCCATTTTCGGACGCTGGTTAATGCTGAGGATATCTTCAATGATCAGGTTATGGATTTCATATTTGGCGCTGATGTTTTCAACATCTGCTTTACGTAGTCCGTCAATATTGATCCAGGTGGTATTATCATTGTCCTTTAAAAAGAAACACTCTGCAATAGCGTCGAACTTATATTCGTGCAGATCGGTATTGTTATAATCGTACACGAAAATTTTTACATCAACCGCTTCCTCACGATGGGCGGGCAATGTTGGATTAATGGAAAGAATCTTTTTTGTTCTTTCCGAACCGAACAGGCCAGGCACACCAAGGTACTTCAGGTATTTATCGGGTCGCAGGTCCATGAGCGCTGATTGAACTTTTTAAAAGTGTTACAATTTTTCATACAGCTCCCGGAGCTTTTTCCTGGTCATGATCTTTTCCCAATCTTTTCCCAGCGCATTTTCCCAAAGAGGTTTCATGCCGAGAGAAACATTGATCATTTTATCAAAATCTTCTTCGGATAAATTCTTCGTGATATGCTGTGGAATATCAATGCCATTCTTTTTCACCATGTATTTAAATTCCTTAACGCCTTCAGGATAGTACTCTTCCAGTTTATCGAACACGATACAGTTTCCGATACCGTGTTTTGTACCGAGCAGGTAGCTTAAGCCGTAACTAACGGCATGGGCTACCCCAACCTGTGAATAAGCTATGCTCATTCCGCCGGCATAAGAAGCCATCATAAGCTGGTCATCGCATTCATCGTCCCAATGATCTTTTTGAACGAAAATATTGCGGCAAAGCTCAAGCGCTTTTTCGCCATACGATTTACTAAATTCATTAAGGTAAGTTCCGGTAAGACTTTCAATACAATGTATATAGCAGTCCATTCCGGTATAAAAACGTTGGTTAGCCGGCGCATTCGAAGTAAGTTCGGGGTCGAGGACGATCTGGTCGAAAGGCGTGAAATCGGAGTTCATACCCAGTTTACGGGTGGGGCCGGTTAGCACGGTGGTGCGGGAAACTTCGGCGCCAGTTCCGCTTAATGTAGGAATACCTGCTTTATAAACGCCGGGAGATTTTACGAGATCCCATCCCTGGTAATCCGCTGCCGAACCGGGATTATTCATCATCAGCGCCACCGCTTTTGCGAGGTCCATGGTAGACCCGCCGCCAATGCCAATGATACCGCTCACCTTTCCAAACTCGTCTTTCAACTGGTTGGCGATCAGATCTACATAAGAGGTTTTGGGTTCGTAGGTAACATCAACGAAGATTTGTTTGTCTTTCGACTCCAGTGGCAATTTATCAGCCAGCGGCTTGTCTTCAAAAAAATGATCCACCAAAAAAACCATAGGAGCGCCCGGTTTTCGGCGGGGCGCTATGATCTCGCCAAGCTGGTTAAAACTGCCTCTGCCGTAGATGACATAATCAACCATTTTAAAATTCCTGAATTTCATAGATAAGCTTTTATGCAGCGCGAAATTAATGATGTATCAACTAACTAATGCAGCGGCTCCAAAAACACCCGCGCTGTCGCCGAGCGTTGGTTTTAAAACGGGCACATTGACCCGGTTATTGAAGATGAAATTTTTTAGTGAATCCCGTCCTTTGGTATAGATCCCGTCAATATTACCCACGCCGCCTCCAATAACAAAAACATCAGGATCCAGCAGGTTGGTGACCACAGAAATCGCCTTTCCGAAGAAAAAGAACAACCTATCCATGGTTTTCGCAGCCGCTTCATCGTTATCCTGTTCATACCGGGCAACAATTTCCTTAAGGGATATTTGCTGGTTGGTAAGCGAAGCATAATATTTCTCAAGAGAAGGTCCGGCCAGCACTTTTTCCACGCAGCCGGTTCTGCCGCAATAACAGGGGCCTCCTGATTCATCCAGGAAATTATGGCCCCATTCTCCGCCGATGCCATGATGGCCATTCCAGACGGTATTATTGATCACAATACCGCCGCCTACTCCGGTGCCCATGATAATACCAAAAACCATTTTTGCACCTGGCGCTTTTTCCTTAACCACGCCCCACCTGGTTTCTGCGAGAGCAAAACAGTTGGCGTCGTTAGCCAGAACAAGCGGAATACCCAGTTTTTTTTCCAGGTCCTTCTGTAAGGGCTTTCCATTTAATTCCGTGGAATTACAATTTTTCATGGTCAGCAGAAACGGATCGAGTACCCCTGGCGTTCCGATGCCAATGGTATTTGCGGTTAGCCCTGATTGCTCTTCCATTTGTTTTACCAGCTTATCTATCTGAGATATAACATGCTCATAACCTTGGGAAGCTTCGGTATCAACTCTAGTACGTAGTATCGGGCTGGGATCGTCGATGGAATTAAGGATAACTCCTTCGATCTTGGTTCCACCAAGGTCAATTCCCCATAAAGGCTTGTTCATATGGCTTAACTTCTTTACTGAATAAATTTCCGTTAACGAAAACTAACGAATAAATTTAAGCAATAAAGATTACTAACATGCTGTCATATCCTGTTCGTATTGCGCTGATTGCTGCGCTTGGCGGTTTTCTGTTCGGATTCGAAACTGCCGTGATTTCGGGCGCAGAAAAAACCATTCAGCAGCTCTGGTCGCTAACCCCCTTCTGGCAAGGGTTTACCGTAGCGTCGAGTCTTATAGGCACGGTTATAGGCTCTATGATAGCCGGAGGTCCCGCTCAGAAACATGGCCGAAAAAAAGTATTGATGTTCATTGCCATTTTATACCTGATCTCGGCGGTAGGCTGCGCGACAGTATCCCTCTGGTTCTTTTTTATCAGTTTCCGTTTCCTGGGCGGCCTGGCGGTTGGCGCCTCTTCTGTGGTTGGGCCGATGTATATTTCGGAGATCTCTCCCCCGAAATTACGGGGCAGGCTGGCGGGTTCTTTCCAGTTCAATATTGTTGCAGGGATATTCGTAGCCTTTCTCACCAATTTCCTTTTTGTGGGCCTGGGAGAAAATTCCTGGCGATGGATGCTGGGTATCATGGTGATCCCTGCCGGAATGTTCTGGGTGTTATTAAGAGCCATTCCCGAAAGTCCCAGGTGGCTAATTTTAAAAAACCGCGATGCCGAAGCGATCGTTATTATGAATCGTTTGGGTGAGCAGAATGTGACCGGGTTAATCGCTGAAATCAGGCAATCGGTATCGCAAAAAACAGAAAAGCTATTTCAGCGTAAATACGCAAAACCTATTGCTTATGCGGTTATTTTGGCCATGTTTAACCAATTATCGGGCATAAATGCCATTATTTACTATGCGCCACGTATTTTCGAAATGGCGGGATTCGATACCGCCAGCTCCTTTTTACAGCCGGTATATATCGGCATAGCCAACCTTTTATTCACGATGCTGGCCATGACGGCGATCGATAAACTGGGCAGGAAGACATTGTTGCTGATCGGCTCTGTGGGTATGGTCGTTTTCCTGGGACTTACCGCTTACTCTTTCAGCGGAAGCGTGTCGGGCAATAAGGCGGTGATTGTTTACCTGATCGGTTTTATAGGTTGCTTTGGCTTTTCGCAGGGAGCCGTGTTATGGGTATTTATATCGGAGATCTTTCCCAATTCCGTGAGATCGAAAGGCGGGTCGCTGGGGAGCTTTACCCATTGGATCATGGCGGCAATTATTTCCTGGACCTTTCCCATCATCGTTGAGGGAAGCGAAAAGGGAGGCATGTATTCTTTCCTTTTCTATTGTATCATGATGGCGCTGCACCTGGTTTTCGTTTGGAAATATTTACCAGAGACCAAGGGGCGTTCGCTGGAAACCATTCAAAAAGAGCTTGGGATAGAGTAAGTCTCCGCGTGAAAATCAAAGCAGCTTTTCTGCTCGAACCAGGTCTTCAGGGGTATCTATTTCTATGCCCATATAATTGGCGACCACCATTTTTATCGGAACGCCATTTTCGAGATAGCGGAGGCATTCAATTTTTTCAGCGTCTTCCAATGGTGTTATTTCCCAGGAAGTGAAATCTAAAAGAGCCTGTTTTCTAAAAGCGTACACGCCTATATGCTCATAATAATTAATAGCGAGTTCTCTGTTCCTGGCAAAAGGAATGCGGCTCCTGCTAAAGAAAAGCGCGTTGAAAGACTTATCCACGGCAACCTTCACGTAGTTTTCGTCGTCGATGAATTCTTCCTGTTTCATCACCTGCATCAGTGAAGCCACTTTAACTTTTTTACCCTCCTCCCCTTCAAAAACCCTGAGTAGTTTTTCCAAAGGTTCTTTTTTTACAAAAGGTTCGTCGCCCTGTACATTAACAATGATATCGGTATCCAGCGATTGCGCCGCTTCTGCGATTCTGTCGCTTCCGCTTTGGTGTTCGCGAAGACTTCGGATCGCTTTTCCGCCATTCGAAACGATCTCGTTAAAAATGATCTCGCTGTCTGTAACCACCACCACATCGGTGAACAAGCCGGTAGCCACTGTATTATCATAAGTATGGCGGATAACGGTTTTGGAACCCAGCATCTGCATTAGTTTGGCTGGGAAACGGGTGGCGGCATACCGGGCGGGAATCATTGCAGTAGTCTTCATAAATAAACAACATGAAGTGTAAACATAATAAAAGCTGATGAAACCTTCTTCGTAAGCCAATTAAATCAGAGCTTGAAAATACCTTTTTGTTTTTTATATTTGAAGGAGACCTCCTGATACACGACAACGATTGCCTGCCTCCTTACTGATTTGACTAAACGACTGTTATGAGAGCAGCAGACCTTCTTGATAATTATTTTGTAGATGCCAACACCTGGGACGAGATGTGGGCTGACAATGTACTGCGCGAGCAGTACAAAACCGTTGTTGAATTCATGCAGCAATTAAGCATTGAAGAGCTTAATAAGAAAGAGGAACTGGCAAAAAAACTATTCATGACCCAGGGGATAACGTTTACCGTTTATTCCAGTGGCGAAGGCATTGAAAAAATCTTCCCTTTCGACATCATTCCCAGGATCATTACCTCGGCCGAATGGTCCCATATTGAAAAAGGGATCACGCAGCGGCTGAAAGCGCTGAACCTCTTTCTTAAGGATGTTTATTTCAACCAGTTCATCCTGAAGGATAAAGTGGTGCCGGTAGATATGGTGTACAGTTGCCCGCATTATCTGCGCGAAATGTACCAGTTCCCGGTTCCTTATGATATTTACGTTCATATTGCGGGCATCGACCTGATCCGCAATAATGACGGATCATTTTATATTCTGGAAGATAATCTCCGCACCCCGAGCGGAGTAAGCTATATGCTGGAGAACAGGGAGATCACCAAACGCATATTTCCCGACATGCTGCCAAATAACAAGGTCAGGAGCGTTATGGAATATCCCAGCCTGCTGCATAAAAATCTCTCGTCATTATCGCCAAAACAGATAGCCAATCCAACCATTGTGGTGCTGACCCCTGGTATGTACAATTCTGCTTATTTCGAGCACACCACGCTTGCGCGGATGATGGGCGTAGAACTTGTAGAAGGCCGCGACCTGGTGGTGGATAATCACCGCGTATACATGAAAACCACGCTTGGGCTGCAGCAGGTCGATGTTATTTACCGGAGAGTGGATGATGAATTCCTGGATCCGCTGGTATTCAACCCCGATAGCGCCCTGGGCGTTTCAGGTATTATGAGCGCCTACAGAAAGGGGAATGTGGCTATCGTGAATGCTGTGGGTAATGGCGTTGCCGATGATAAAGCTATTTACAGTTATGTGCCTGATATGATTCGTTATTACCTGAATGAAGAACCAATTCTGCAAAATGTGCCTACCTACCAGTTAGGTATTCCCGAACAGCGCGAATATGTATTCGCCAATGTAGAAAAGATGGTGATCAAAAAAACCAATGAGAGCGGCGGATATGGTATGCTGATGGGTAATGCCTGCACAGAAGAAGAGCTCAAAAAATACCTGGAAGAAGTAACGAGGGACCCACGTAAATTCATAGCCCAGCCTATTATAAATCTGTCCTCGGCGCCCTGTTATATGAATGGCGTACTTAAGCCGCGTCGCGTTGACCTGAGGCCTTATGCACTATGTTCCCCTAACGGAATAGAAATTGTTCCGGGTGGATTAACCAGGGTAGCGCTGCGCGAAGGGTCGCTGATAGTGAACTCTTCGCAGGGGGGAGGAAGTAAGGATACCTGGGTGCTTTCCGGTTAGGTATACACGTTAATC
>JBDTVL010000031.1:0-10589 GCA_040007215.1 Flavitalea sp. | reverse complement strand
GGCCAGTTCGCCTTCGAGTTGCCCGCTAACGGTAAGATTGGTGGCCTTGCCGAAGAAATCCTGCGAGAAATCGATCTCCCCGCTTTCTGTGCGGGGAGGATTATCCAGTGGAAGCGTTGTTACCTTAAACATTTCACCCGCCCCTTCCGCATCGCTGGCGGTGATCACCGGGGTATGCATGTACACGAAGCCCTTATTATTAAAGAACTGGTGAATAGCGAATGCCAGGGCATGTCTTACCCGGAAAATAGCTCCAAATGTATTGGTGCGAAACCTCAGATGCGCCTTTTCCCTTAAAAATTCCAGGCTATGCTCTTTGGGTTGAAGGGGGTATTTCTCCGCATCGCTATCGCCCAGCACTTCTATTGTCCTGGCTTTCACTTCCAGTTTTTGTCCTTTACCTAGGGAGGCGACGGCCTGTCCAACCACTTTAAGAGAAGCGCCCGTAGTGATGCGCCTGAGTTCGGTTTCATTCAGCAGACCCAACTCGGCCACCACCTGCAGATTGGTATTGGTAGATCCGTCATTAAGCGCAATGAACTGGTTATTTCGGAATGTACGCACCCATCCCATAACCGTTACTTCCTGGGATTGTGGTTCCCAGTTCAGCAGTTCCTTGATTTTAACCCTTTTGTTGAACATATCTCCGTTTTAAACTGCCGCAAAGATAGTAAGTTGCTCTTTTAAGTTTTACCCAAATCGTAAGCGGGTCATTAAGTAATCCGGTAATTTTGTCCGTTGTGTCATTAAGAACTTTACAAATAGCATTAGTAGGTAATCCTAATAGCGGAAAGAGCTCTCTTTTTAATACGCTTACCGGCCTTAATCAGAAGGTGGGCAATTTTCCCGGGGTAACGGTTGATAAAAAAGCGGGTACCTGCCAGATTGCCCCAAACCTGGAATCGGTGATCATTGACTTGCCGGGAACATACAGTTTGTATCCCCGGCGTGAGGATGAATGGGTAGCCTACAGGGTGCTGATGCAGCAGGATAAACAGGTGGAGCCCGATATGCTGGTGCTGGTAGCCGATGCCAGTAACCTGAAACGTAACCTGCTGTTCGTTTCGCAGATCATCGACTTGAAAATACCGGTGGTGATCGCACTGACTATGCTGGATATTGCCAAGCAGAAAGATGTCAATATAAATATAGCCGAACTGGAGAGAGAGCTGGGCATCCCGGTAATTCCCGTGAATCCCCGGAAAAACAAAGGCATAGCGCCGCTGAAAAAAGCTATCGAGCTAATGGCTAATCATTTTTCCAGATCTTCTCCTGCAAGAGATTTCATCAATAATGAAAACCTGGCTCCTCTGGCGATATCCAACGTCAAGGATTTATTTCCTACCCTAAGCGATTATAAAGCTATTCACTACCTGATCAATCATGAATCTTTCGACCTGGAAACTGACGCGCAGCAAAAGATAGAAAAAATTGAAGAGACGCACCAGTTCAATCATACCAAAGTACAGGCAGAAGAGATCATTCAAAGATACCAGCGCATCTCGCATATCCTGAAGCAGTCGGTATCTGAGCCTAACCCGCTCAGGAAAACGATGGTCACGGAAAAAATAGATGATATTTTATTGCATCGCCGATGGGGATACCTGATCCTGATCACTGTACTGTTCCTTTTATTTCAAAGCGTTTTCTGGCTCGCCGAATACCCTATGAACTTTATTGAATGGAGCTTTGCCTCAGCAGGAAACTGGCTGGACAATTTCCTTCCTTCTACCTGGTGGGCCGATCTTTTTGTAAACGGGCTTCTCGCCGGGCTCGGAGGTATCGTGATATTCGTTCCGCAGATCATTATTCTTTTCGGATTGATCACCATACTGGAAGATACCGGGTACATGGCACGGATAAGCTTCCTCACGGACAAGCTCATGCGTAAAGTTGGGCTCAATGGAAAAAGCGTAATGCCCATGATCAGCGGATTCGCCTGCGCGGTTCCCGCCATTATGAGCGCCAGGAATATCGAGAATAAAAAAGAACGGCTACTAACGATCCTGGTTACCCCGCTGATCAGTTGTAGCGCCAGGCTGCCTGTTTACACCATTCTTATCAGTCTTGTCATACCCAAAAAGTTATTACTGGGCTTCCTGAGTATCCAGGGTTTGGTGATGATGGGGCTTTACCTGTTAGGCGTGGTCATGGCGCTGGTAGTATCCTATATCGCTAAATGGTTCATACATATCCAGGAAAAAAGTTTCTTCATATTAGAGCTCCCGGTATACCGGTCGCCGAGATGGAGGAATATCCTGATGACCATGATCAGCAAGGCTAAAATATTTGTATTCGAAGCGGGCAAGGTGATCATGGTGATCAGCCTGATACTCTGGGCGCTCAGCACTTACGGACCGAAACAAAAAATGCAGCAGGTACATATCCGTTATGATAAAATGATACAGGATATACCTGCAGGCCAGGATGGCGCTACGGCGCAGCTTCAGACGCTGGAAAAGGAAAAAGGAACAGCGCTGCTGGAAAATTCCTTTGCCGGAATCCTGGGAAGAAGTATTGAACCGCTGATAGAACCCTTAGGATTCGACTGGAAAATAGGTATCGCCCTGATCACCTCTTTTGCCGCCCGCGAAGTTTTTGTGGGCACGATGGCCACTCTCTACAGCGTGGGCGACAATGGCGAAGAAACATTGGCGCTCCGCGAAAAAATGGCTCAGGCCACCAAGCCTGATGGCTCAAAAGTGTATACGCTGGCTACAGGCGTGAGCCTGATGATATTCTATGTTTTTGCGATGCAGTGTATGAGCACGCTGGCTATAGTAAAAAGAGAAACCCGCTCATGGAAATGGCCGGTTATTCAGCTTCTTTACATGACGGCGCTGGCCTATATTTTCAGCCTGATCGTATTTCAGCTATTGAAATAAATTATTTATTGCCCGCGGGTAATATCTGCAGATCTTCCAGCTCCTTTCTCAATTGTTCGGGCGATGAAAAGTGAATGGTATGCAGGCCCAGCTCTTTTGGCGCAGCCAGGTTGCGAAGGTTATCGTCGATATATACCGCGCGATGAGGGTCAATATTATACCGTTTCAGCAGCAGCTCGTAGATCTCTTTAAAAGGCTTGCGCATTTTTTCTTCTCCCGAAACCAGCCTGCCTTCGAACCAGTGAAGAAATTCATAACGGTTAAGGGCTATGGGAAAAAGTTCTGCGCTCCAGTTGGTCAGCGCATAGAGCTTAACGTTATTAGCCTCTTTCAGTTCCCGCAGAATATCAACAGATCCTTCAATAGGTCCTTTCAGCATATCTTCCCATCGGTCATAAAACACCCTGATATTTGCTTCGTGATGAGGAAACTGCGCTATAAGCGTATCCGTCGCTTCCTGTATAGTTCTTCCCCCATCCTGTTCTTCATTCCAGTCTGGCGTGCATACTTCCTGTAAAAAAGTTTTCATTTCCTCTTCATTCTCGAATAACGTTTTGTACACGTAATCCGGGCTCCAGTCGACCATTACTCCGCCAAGGTCAAATATTACCGTATCATATTTCTTCATGTAGCCATTTTATTATTAAAATTAAGCGTTGTCTTGTGTACAGCGTATCAGATCTTCATTAATTTTTCCACTGCTCTTTCCAGGGTCTCTTCTTTTTTTCCGAAACAAAACCGGATCACCTTATCATCTTTCCCGGTCTGGTAAAAAGCTGAAACCGGTATGGAGGTCACGCCTGCTTCTTTGGTCATCCGTATCGCAAAATCCTTATCGCCTTCATCGCTGATGCGATCGTAGGAGGCGCAGATAAAATAACTTCCTGAAGAATTAAACAAGGAGAACCGGGTTTGCTTCATCAGTTCAATAAAATAATCTCTTTTCCGCTGAAAAAAAGCAGGCAGCGAAAGATAGGCTTCTCTGTTGCCCAGGAATTCGGCCAGCGCCACCTGTACCGGCGAATGACAGCTAAAGGCATTGAACTGATGCACTTTCAGGTATTCTGCCATCAGCGGTTTAGGCGCTACGCAATAACCCATTTTCCAGCCCGTGCAGTGGTACAGTTTACCGAAAGAAAAGCAGACAAAACTTCTTTCCATCAGGTCGGGATAACGAAGTATACTTTGATGAGCGATGCCATCAAATACAATATGCTCGTATACTTCATCGCTGATGATAAAAATATTGGTGTCTTTCGTTATCCTTCTTAATTCACCGATGTCATCGGCCGACAAAACGCTTCCGGTAGGATTGTTCGGCGAATTGATCATGATCGCCCTGGTTTTTGGCGTGATCGCGGCGCTCACAGATTTCCAGTCAATAGCATACTGCGGAAGAAGCAGGTTAACCAAAACCGGTTTAGCATGATTGAGCAGAATATTAGGAACATAACTATCGTAGTTAGGCTCCATAACGATCACTTCATCGCCTGGTTGAAGAATAGTAGTGAGGGCAGAATAGATAGCATAGGTTCCGCCTGGGGTGATCGTTATCTCGTGCTGCGGATCTACATTTGTACCATATAATGAGGCGATCTTTTCGGCAACCGCTTCCCTTAATGGAAGCCATCCCTGCATCGGCGCATATTGATTGTAACCATTTTTCATGGCCGCGCTCACCAGTTCCGTCAATTCCGAATTCATCGGAAAATCCGGGAAACCCTGGCCCAGGTTTATCGCCTTATAAGTAGTGGCCAGGCCGCTCATGACCGTAAATATGGTGGCGCCTACACTGGGAAGTTTACTATCGATGTGCATATCGTGAAATTAAACAAGTACTGCCGTTACTTCTATTTCCACCAGGTAATCATCGCCAACCAATCCCTTCACTTCCACCATCGTATTACAGGGCTTGATATCTTTAAAAAACTCACTGTGCGCTTTTCCGTACTCTTCCCAGGCGCTGATATCGGTGACGAACATCCTGACCCTAACCACATCTTTCATAGAAGCGCCGGCCTGCTCCAGTACTTTCTGTATCTTCTCATAGATATAGCGGGTTTGAACAAAGGCATCGCCCTTACCTACTACTTCGCCATTTTCGCCGGAGGCTACGGTGCCTGAGACTTCTATTGTATTATTGATTTTCACAGCGCGGCTATAGCCAATAATATCTTCCCATTTCGAACCGGAAGAATAATTTGTTCTTTGCATCATATTATTTTATGTCTATGTTGTTGTTTAGGATCACAGGCTCCCGGTTCATTCTGAGATAAATCTGGGAGAGCGTAATAACATCCTTCTGGCAATAATGAACGATCCTCGGAATATTTTTTTCATTCCAGAATACATGGCCCACCATACTTCCGTCAATATCATCCTTAGAAGTTGGCACATTCAGCGTATGCGCCAGCAGGTTAAGGGAGATATAACTTTTATAGTCGCCGAATTTCCAGAGATCCATGGTATCGAGATGCGTGATCTCCCAGGGCTTTTTACCGCTGATATTTAACAATGCGGGGATAGGCATATCGTTAATGATCAGTCGCCGGCATAAATAAGGAAAATCAAATTCTTTTCCATTATGTGCGCAAAGAAATTTCGGCGTTCCCGGCGTCCACCTGTCGAGCATTTCAGAAAAGCCTGCGAGGATCGCTTTTTCATCTTCGCCGGAAAAAGATTTTATGGAAAGGGTCTTCGAAAGGCCCTGGCCTTGTATTATTCCGCAACTGATACAGATGATCTTGCCGAATTCGGCATAAATGCCTGCACGTTCGTATATACTTTCAACAGTATGTTCTTCTTTGCTGTTCCTGATCAGTCCTTCGGCTTTTTTCGTCCACAGTTCTTTCCATTCATCGGGAAGATCCTTGAAATCAGGGCGCTGGGATACCGTTTCAATATCCAGAAATAGTATGTTGTTTAATGGAATCATACCTGATTGGTGGTCTAAAGAAATTTATCTCCTTTATGGCGTTTTACATCGCCTACAAACTCTTTAATTTCCTGTTCCTTATCTTTTTTACAAATAAGCAACACATCTTCTGTATCTACAAGAATATAATCATTCAGGCCCTGTATCACCACCAGTTTATGTTCCGGCGTATGTACGATACAGTTAGAAGTATCCATCAGCATCACATTAGGTCCTGCGGCGGCATTGGCATGACCGTCTTTTTTTAGGTTCTGGTAAGCGCTGTTCCAGGTTCCGAGATCGCTCCATCCGAAGGAGGAAGGGATCACGTAAACATTATCCGCTTTTTCCATTATCCCGAAATCGATAGAGATGCTGGTACAGAAAGGATATATTTCCTGCAGGGCGCCTTCTTCTTCCGGCGTATTGAATTTTTCTTTTTGCGATACAAAGAGATCATACACTTCCGGAAGATATTTTTCGAAAGCCGGGATAATATTTTTTACCTGCCATACAAATATGCCCGCATTCCATAGAAATTCTCCGCTGGCCACAAAGGTCTTCGCCAGTTCCAGGTTAGGTTTCTCGGTAAAGGTTTTTACTTTAAACACATTATCTGAAACGGAATGCTGTTCATATTGTATGTAGCCATACCCTGTATTAGGGTGCGTAGGATTGATGCCTAAGGTAATAAATGCATTATGTTTTTTTACAAAGCTCAGCGCTTCCCAGCAAACTTTCGTAAAAGCTATATTATCTGAAATAAGATGATCGGCAGGAGCTACGATCAGCAGCGCATTCGGATCCAGCTGATTGAGTTTAAAAGAAATATACGCAATACATGGCGCGGTATTTTTTCTTGAAGGTTCTGCCAGTATATTCTGCAATGGCAGATCGGGTAATTGTTTCTTAACAATATTTACATATTCGGCGGAAGTGACCACATAAATATTTTCCGGCGGAATAAAAGAGATAAACCGTTCATAGGTGCTTTGAATAAGGGTTTTGCCCATATTCAGTATATCCAGGAATTGCTTTGGGAAATTTGTGCGGCTCATTGGCCAGAAACGGCTTCCGATGCCACCAGCCATGATCACAACGTAGTGGTGTTTATTCATTCTCCATATTTGATGTATTGTTACCTAAATCAGCCCTTCCCTCACCAGGTCGTGCAAATGAATGATGCCAAGATAATGTCCTTCCGAAACTACCGCCAACTGAGTAATATCATGCTTTCTCATCTGGTCAAGCGCATCTATTGCCAGCGCATCGGGAACGATCACCTTAGGGTTTTCTGTCATAATATCCCTGGCGGTCAGCGTACCAAAAGTTTCATTCTTCTCCAGCATCCTTCTCAGATCGCCGTCGGTGATGATGCCCACCAGTGTATGTTCTTCTTCAATAACTGCGGTTACGCCTAATCTCTTCCCCGAAATCTCTACAATCACCTGTTTAAGTGAAGCGCTGGCTGTTACCCTTGGTTTTTCATTATTAATATACAGATCAGAGACCCTCAGGTATAATTTCTTTCCCAGGTTGCCTCCCGGATGGAACTTGGCAAAATCTTCTATGCCGAAACCTTTTATTTCCATCAGCCCAACCGCCAGCGCATCGCCCATCACCATTTGTGCAGTGGTGCTGCTGGTGGGAGCAAGGTTATTTGGACAAGCTTCCTGGTCAACAGTAGTATTCAGAATGATATCCGATTGCCGGGCAAGGTACGAGGATAAATGGCCAACTATGGCAATAAGCGTATTTCCAAAATTCCTGATCAGCGGTATCAGCGCTTTTATTTCCGGCGATTCGCCGCTTTTGCTGAGTATAATGACTACATCTCCTTCCTGTATGATGCCCAGATCGCCATGAATAGCATCGGCGGCATGTAAAAAGATGGCTGGCGTTCCGGTGGAGTTGAGGGTAGCCACAATTTTCTGGGCTATGATAGCGCTTTTGCCTATTCCGCTGATCACCACTCTTCCCCTGGAAGACGCTATTGCTTTAACAGCTTTTTCAAAATCTTCATTGATCATCGGAAGCAACGCCATGATAGCTGCAGCTTCCAGTTGTATGGTCCGAAGCCCTGCGGATCTTATATCAATTACTGGGAGGGAAGTCATATTCTGTCGCAAACCTACGCTGGTATTTTTCAAGTACCAAAAGGGAAAGTTTTGCATAAAAGATGATTATAAGTCAACGGGTTACCATTTCCCGCCTGCACTTCTTACCGGAACATAATGCTTGATTTTAAAACGCATATACAACAGGGATAGGTATCCGCAACGCAATCAGTTGATTGAGTAAAATACCGGCTTAAAGATTGTTAAAGCATGAGGTTACATTGGGATTAGCGGTGAAAATAAAGTAAATTCGCCCGCTCAACCCGCTGCTTAGCAAACTGTATCTTCTTCATACACCAACGCCAGGCTTGGGTTCGATAGCAGTATAAATACATTATTACAACACTAAATACTTCTTACCAGTGAAGATGGAAATTTTATCTATAAATGGCAACGACAACTAGAAAATTACCCAAAAAACCCTTGTCAGAGAAAAAGGCCGAAGCCGTTCGCATCGGAGGCGACTTTTCAGGAGACTTATTAAAAAAAGCATTACAGGAAAATTTTGGTTTCAGCGGCTTCAAAGGAAACCAGGAAGCCATTATTCAAAACCTGCTGGCCGGTAAAGATACTTTTGTGATCAAGCCTACAGGCGGCGGTAAAAGTCTTTGTTACCAGCTACCCGCTATCATTACAGACGGCGTAGCTATTATTGTGAGCCCGCTGATCGCTTTAATGAAAAACCAGGTAGACCTGGTTCGCGGGTACAACAGCAATGACGATATCGCTCATTTTTTAAATTCCACGCTTAATAAAAAACAGATAACCACCGTAAAGAACGACCTGATAGCAGGCCGCACAAAAATGCTTTATGTGGCCCCGGAAACGCTTACCAAACAAGAGAACCTTGACTTTTTCAGCGGACTGAAAATTTCTTTCTTTGCCGTTGATGAAGCGCATTGTATTTCAGAATGGGGGCATGATTTCCGTCCGGAATACCGCAGGCTCCGCGAAATGATGACGCAGATCAGCGAAGATGCGCCGATGATCGCCCTAACAGCTACGGCTACACCAAAAGTGCAGAGCGATATTGTTAAAAATCTTGGATTAAGAGAACCCGCTATTTATATTTCTTCTTTCAATCGTCCTAACCTGTATTATGAAATACAGCCTAAGATCAGGAAAGAACAAACGCTGAAAAGCATTGTAAAATTCATCAGCATTAATAAGGGCAAGACCGGAATCATCTATACTACCAACCGCAAGACCACCGAAGAGCTGGCGGAACTGTTACAAAAGAATGATATCAAGGCCGTCGCTTATCATGCCGGTATAGACAGCAAACTAAGAGCTGGTCGCCAGGATCTTTTCATGAATGAAGAGGTACAGGTGATCGTGGCTACCATTGCCTTTGGCATGGGCATAGACAAACCCGATATCCGTTTCGTTATCCATTACAATATTCCTAAAAGTATTGAGAACTATTACCAGGAAACAGGCCGTGCCGGCCGAGATGGACTGGAAGGCAAGTGCATACTGTACTATTCGCATAAAGACGTATCGAAGCTGGAACACCTGATGCGCGACAAGCCGCTCAGCGAAAGAGAAGTAGGCGCGCAACTGATCGGAGAAACAGTGGCGTATGCAGAAAGTGGCGTATGCAGAAGAAAAATACTGATCAGTTATTTCGGAGAAGAATATCCCGATACCAATTGCGGAAACTGTGATAACTGTCTTCATCCTAAAGAGCAGATCGAGGCGAAGGATAATGTGGTGAAGGTGATCAAAGTATTAAAAGCCCTGGATGAGCGTTTTGCCACCGATTATGCCGTGAATATCCTGATAGGAAGGCTAACGCCGAATATTAATATGTTCAGGCATGATGGGATCGCCGAATTTGGTATCGGCAAAGACGAACCGGATCATTTCTGGAGTACGCTGATCAGGCAGATGCTATTGCAGGGCTTGTTGTCGAAAGAAATTGAAGATTATGGTATCCTGAAGATCACGAAAAAGGGAACTGATTTTCTGAAGAAACCAAGATCGTTCAAGATCGTTCTGAATAATTTATTCGAAGAGGCTAATGCCGATGATGATGAAGAAGGCGTTGAAGCAGCTGCGGCCCCGGTGGCTGATGACCATTTATTTGAGATGCTGAAAGATATGCGCCAGAAGGAATCGAAAAAACGTTCCTTACCACCTTTTGTGATCTTCCTGGAATCATCGCTGCAGGATATGGCGACTATGTATCCTACAACGATCCAGGAGCTGGAAAAATGCCAGGGAGTAAGTAAGGGTAAGGCGGCGCGATATGGCAAATCCTTTGTGGAGCTGATTGCCGCTTATGTGGAAGAGCATGGCATTGAACGTCCCGATGATTTTGTGATGAAGAGCGTGGTGAACAAGAGCGTGAATAAAGTATATATCATTCAGCAGGTAGATAAAAAGATACCTCTTGAAACCATTGCGAAGAATAAGGATCTGCGGCTTGATTCACTGTTGGAGGATATGGAAACCATTGCGGCTTCCGGAACCCGTCTGAACCTGGATTATGCCATTGATGAGATGCTGGATGAATATGAGCAGCAGGATATCCTGGATTATTTCAAGGGTTGTGAAACTTCTTCATTACAGGTTGCGCTTGATGAACTTGCCGATGGCAATTTTACCTGGGAGCAGTTAAAGATCATGAGAATTAAGTTTTTGAGCGTATTCGGGAATTAGGGGTGGGCG
>JBDTVL010000030.1:0-10800 GCA_040007215.1 Flavitalea sp. | reverse complement strand
CATTTAATGCCTGGGTATTGAGCAAAAGCCTTGAAACACTGGATGTAAGAATGGAACGCCATTGCTCCAATGCTTTATTTATTGCAGAGGCGCTCGAAAATCATCCCAAGATCAAACAGCTTAAATATCCTTTCCTGAAAAGTCATCCCCAGCATGAAATCGCTATCAGGCAAATGAAAAGCGGAGGAGGAATAGTTTGTTTCGAACTGAAAGGTGGTTTGGGAAGCGGTCGTAATTTTCTTAATGGATTGGAAATGCTTTCACTTACCGCTAACCTGGGCGATTCGAAAAGTATAGCTTCTCATCCTGCCAGCACTACGCACGCTAAATTATCGGAAAAAGAAAGATCGGCAGTTAATATTACTCCTGGCCTTATCCGTATTTCTGTAGGGCTTGAACATAAAGATGATATCCTTAGTGATATACTTCAAAGCCTCGATAAATGTTAAGCTAGCTAATAAAGTTATCTAGTACTAATATTTTCGGCAGGAAGGAAATTTTTCAGTGAAAAGCGAAAAACAGACTGAAGTATTGAAGTATAACCGGATAATATTTTCTTCTTATATAACTCCGCTTCCAGGATCTGAATTTTCAAGAGTGTCTTATTATGGTGGGTATGGACCGTTATATTTTGCCCGGCATTTTCATTCATGATCTCTGAAAATTCAACAACAGTAGCGTTGCCGGCAAGCTTAATAAAAAATCCATCTTTCTTATCTACAAATTTAACAGATACTCTAAAGGCATAGTTGCTGAAAAGTAAAGCCGGTATATTTTCCTGGGAAGTACACCATAAATATCCATTATCATCAACGTTAACCGATTCTATTAAAATATTCGGAAAGGGAAATATGGATTTGACTGAAATCTTCATCATTCCATACCTGTTGCTCCGTATATGTTCCTGTAACCTGAGTAAACTTACTACTGACATATTATTAATTTATTCGGGTGTACTGATATTAATGAATATATATCTTCTATATTTTATTTCTCTTCATCAACCGGATAACTACGATTTAATATCCATCTGTGAATCTAATTAGTTCAAATGTGATACCAATACCTCTATAACAGGCTTTTCCGCATATTCCCATTTCTTTCTATTCAGCCGAGGAAATTCCTCCACAACATTTTGAGGCAGCCTGCCCAAGGCGCTGGCATATTTATTTTTATTACAGATACACGACTTCATAAAATTTTCATTTATTCTTAAATATACACGAGAAATGTCAGTCATAAATTTAGATAACTGCGCTCAAAAGCAGTAGGGTTTAGGGGTTAAAAGTCAGGCATTGCGCCTGGCTTTTTTTAAAATGATATCTTTATCATAATTCTTTCACTTCAATCCCCTTTATGTCACAACATAAGTCAGTTTTTGATAAAATATCTTCTAAAATCACCCGGGTTGCCGGTTCCCCTTCGGCATCTATTGTTTCCATTATTCTCATTATCGTTTGGGGAGCATCGGGGCCTATATTTCATTTTTCAGATACCTGGCAGCTGGTGATCAATACGAGCACCACTATCATTACTTTCCTGATGGTGTTTGTTATTCAACAGACGCAGAATAAGGATACCACAGCCTTACACCTTAAATTGAATGAGCTAATTGCCTGCAATGAAAAAGCCAGCAACCGGCTTGTTGATATTGAAGATCTTTCCGATAAGGAATTACAGGCGCTCAAGAAATTTTATATTAAACTGGCCGACCTGGCAGAAAAAGAATCCGATTTATACAGTACGCATTCGCTTGATGACGCTAAACAGGTGCATGAGTTAAAAAAAGGAGCCGGTATTATCCGGAAGAAGCATGTCCCCAAGAAGTCCACAGGCTAAGCCCCCTGAATCAAAAGTGGTTGCCTTATCGCATAAAGAGTTTTTACGCATAGACCGCGACTATGAAAAAACTGCATCCGTTGCCGACCTGGTATATGTGAGCGTTAATAGCCCAGGAATAATTCGTAAAAAAAAGGGTAAAGGGTTTCATTATATTTTCGATAGCCAGCCGCTTAAAGGTAAGGATCAGATAGAACGCATCCGTAAACTGGCTATACCTCCTGCCTGGACGAATGTTTGGATCTGCCCTATGGATAAAGGTCATATTCAGGCAACAGGAATGGATCTCAGGAGAAGGAAACAATACCGCTATCATCCTTTATGGAATGTACTTCGTAATGAAACCAAATTCCACCGGCTCTATGAGTTCGGAAAAATGCTTCCCGCATTACGTCTCAAAGTAGAGAAGGATTTTAATAAGAAGGAGCTCTGTCAGGAAAAAGTGCTGGCCCTTGTAATAAGCCTCATGGAAAGAACCTATATCCGTATTGGCAATAGCGGTTATGAAAAATTATACGGCTCTTACGGATTAACTACTTTAAAAGACAAACATGTTAGTATTGAAGGAAGTTCCATTCGGTTTTCTTTTAAAGGGAAAAAGGGAATAGATCATGCTATTTCTATCCGGAATAAGAAGCTGGCTGCTACCGTTAAAGCATGCCGCGATATTCCGGGAAAGGAATTATTTCAATATTATGACCAGGAAGGTCAGCGGAAAAGTATTGATTCCGGAATGGTGAACCAATATATTAAAGAAGCTACAGGCATGGAATTTACCGCAAAAGATTTCCGTACATGGGCAGGATCATTAAATATTTTATTTGCATTTAAATATATTGGCGTTGCCGCCTCGGTTACTGAATCGAAGAAAAATATAGGAATGGCGCTTAATGAGGTATCCAAAAAGTTGGGGAATACCGGGGTTGTATGCAGGAAATATTATGTCCATCCCGGTCTTATAAAATTATATGAGGAAAATAATCTTCAGAAATATATTAGCATGCTCGATCAGATTGAAGAACCCGACGATTATAGCGGGCTTACAGGCTCAGAACAGGTACTTCTTAAGGCGTTAAAAGGCCTGCATAATCAATAAATTATGCTCTTATTCTTATCGGGATATTCTTTATGATTATCTCTCCCTTTTTTTACCCGTTAAGCCTGTTTTTTGCGGCATAAGATTTTAATAAGATGTAGAATAAATGTTAACCTTAAAAAACAATATTATGGCAAATACGAATAATGACAATTTAGTGGAAGTATTAAATGATCTTATAAGGATCAATAATGACCGTATTGTAGGGTATGAAAAAGCAGCCGATGAGGCCCGTACTGTTGACGTTGACCTCCGAGCTATATTCAATCGTATGTCGGAAGAAAGCAGCCAGTATGCGGCCGAGCTTACACAGGAAGTAGTTAAACTTGGCGGTGAACCTGCTACTGGAACTACCAATTCCGGAAAAATATATCGTGTCTGGATGGATGTTAAAGTAGTTTTCTCTGGAAAAGACAGGCAGGCTATTCTCGAAAATTGTGAATTTGGAGAAGATGCTGCTCAGAAAGCTTACGACCTGGCTTTAAAATCAGACGCTGAAATTTCGGCAGATGTAAGGCAACTGATCACTAGTCAGAAATCTTCTCTGAAAACATCGCATGACCTGATTAAAAAGTATCGCGATATGCATAAGGCGGTAAATAGCTTAAACAGCTAGTACAGCATCCGATAAAATAATGTGAGAAAGTATAGTGCAGAGGGCCGGTGTAAACCGGCTCTTTTTATTTGTAGAGAATAGCGCTCAGTAAGGGAACAAATTTATGGCAGGGAATTTTCAGTTTATCTTGTAAATCTTAAGCTATGCTAGTAAATGAAAATAACAGTATGCCTTATATGAAAAGTTTATCAAGTTGCCTGGCTAAAGTGGTAGCTGAAGGGTATAAGGAAGATTTTAAAGCAACTGATAAAGGCCTTAAATCATTAAGTACACAAAAGGTATATCAGCCAGATCAGGTAAGTATTGTTAACTTTTACCGCTTTGAAGGAGTTTCTGATCCCGACGATATGGCTATTCTTTACATTATACAAACAAGCGATGGGCTTAAAGGAACGGTAGTAGATGCTTATGGTGTTTATTCAAACCCAGAGATTAATAGCTTTTTTATATCGGTAGAGAATATCAAGAAGAAAGTAATTAAATAAAATAAATTATGAGCAATATTTTCCCCATATGAAGAAATTAAAATCTTTTTTCTCGGTTTTTAAAAGTGCGTTTAAAGGATTTATTGATGACAATGCTTTTAAGCTTAGCGCTTCGCTTTCTTATTATACTATTTTTTCAATGGGTCCTTTGCTGATTATTATCATCTCCCTGGCGGGAATATTCTTTAAAAAAGATGATGTACAGGGAAGAATTTACGGGCAGATAAAAGGATTTGTAGGCAGCGATGCAGCGTTGCAGATCCAGGAAATTATTAAGAACATACAGGAAACAGGAGGTGGGCATCTCGGAGCTATTGTTGGCGTTATTATTCTTATCATAGGCGCTACAGGGGTATTTATTGAGATGCAGGACTCCATTAATTTCATATGGTCTGTGAAAGCTAAACCTAAAAAAGGGTGGTTGAAGTTTCTGATCAACAGGGCGATATCTTTTTCTCTGATCGTGAGTATTGGTTTTATGCTGCTGGTATCGCTAATCATCAGTGCTGTACTGGATGCGCTGAGTTCCAGACTGATCCAGTATTTTTCCGATTTCACCTACATTATATATATTATTAACCTTATTATTCTACTGGTAGTTACTTCTTCCTTATTTGCGATCATATTCAGGGTGCTTCCCGATGCTCATATCAGGTGGAAGGATGCTTTTATAGGCGCCATATTTACATCGATGCTTTTCCTCATCGGAAAGTTTGGCATCACCTATTACCTGGGAGCGGTTAACCTGGGAATAACTTATGGAGCAGCTGCGTCAATAATTATTATTCTGACCTGGGTTTACTATTCATCCCTCATCCTTTATTTTGGCGCCGAGTTTACAAAAATGTATGCGATCCAAAAAGGAGGAGGCATCCAACCTAATGATACTGCCGTATTCATCATTAAGAAGGAATCAAAAGAAGCTCCGCATATGCATATTCATCCGGAAGAAAGAACTGCTCCCTAAATGCTGGCATAGAATTTCCAATATATCTGCAGGAAGTTAAACCTAAATGATAATTTTTATGGAACAGCAAGCTTTAAAGCAGCAGGCTTCAAAAGAAGATGCAATAAAGAAATTTAAAGAATTGGTTCATGATGTGAATATTTGTATGTTCACTACCATTGATGATCATAATCAAGTTTTTAGTCGCCCTATGTCAACAGCTACCATCGATGAGGATGGAAATGCCTGGTTCTTTACCAACGAATTCTCTGAAAAGATCCAGGAAGTATCACGCGATAATACCGTTTACCTGATTTATTCACATCCAGGAAAAAATGTATATGTATCTGTAAAGGGAAGTTGTTCTGTTACAGTTGACAAAAAGAAAATAGATGAATTATGGAATCCTCTTCTAAAGGCATGGTTTCCAGGAGGTAAAGATGATCCAAAGCTCTGCCTTGTAAAAGTGGTTACTGATGAAGCGCATTATTGGAATAGTCATTCAAGTTCCATGGTCGTTTATTTTAAAATGCTAAAAGCTATTGCAAACAGGGAAAAATACAAGGAAGAGGATATGGGTAAATTGAAGCTCTAAAGATTTTAGAGTGAACAGGTTATTTAGGCAGTAATTGTTGCAATAATTGATATTTTAATTCGTTTACAAAAGTCGGCAGATGGATGTAGGATAATTAGCATTCCATTTAGTCCGGATCTTTAACATTAATAAATTCATTATGAAACAACTTTCTACCTGGCTAGTAGCCGCATTATTTATCTTAAGTATATCCGCCTGCAGCAAAAAGGATGAAGGGGCTTCGCCTGAAGACATTGCTAAAGCAAACGAATTCAAGGCATTTATAGAAACAAAAAGTTTCCAGATCTCTGCAAATGACGGGTATTATTCCGATAAGCCTATTGATTATATTACTGATGATGCTGAAGTTCAATCTGAAACTGATCTATGGAAATATGTTAGTCTTTGGATCAAGGATGATGTCAACGTTTTTAATTTCACCACAGGTCAGGTAAGCATTACTCAGAACGCTCATCAGATTGAAGGGAATACTAATGCTACTATTGTTAAGCCTTTCTCTGTTGTTGCTGATAAAACAGGAGTGGTATTCAATTTTATGAACTACCAGTATAACCCGCTTAAATATCACCTGGTTGAATTTACCAATAGTTATTTCCTGGTATATGCAGATTGGACAGGCGGCGCTAAAGTGTTTACAAAGTTTATTATACTTCCTTAATTAAAATATTCAAATAGAAAAGCAAAATTTGAAATGCTATCACGCATTTTAAATTTTGCTTTTTTATTTGAATAGATCCTTCCTTTATTATATTGTATTTATAAATAGATTGCAGTATTATTTTCCCCTCCAATTAAGGCATTCGCCATCTTGCGCCCTGTATCTTGAAATGCTGAATAAGGGTTCTAATGTTACATTTATGTAGAAATAGTTCCGCGTAATAAACTTCCAAACTGGCTGTTAATCACTTGATTATATGGTTTTAATACGTATGATACAGTATATCAGCAAACTAAAAATATACTTTAAAAAGGTATAGTATTTGAACCAATAGTATAAATCAAATGTGATAATTATGAATCAGAAGTATTTTTGGAATGACCGTTTAACTATTTTAAGAAGCCTATCCCTTGCGCTACTGTTAATTGCAGGATCTTTCCTTGGCGCCAACGCCCAGGAACAAAAAACATTGGGTGAATCATCGCTTACGCCCAAGTTTGGTATAAAGGGAGGTCTTAATCTTACTAACCTGTATGTTGACGATGTAAAAGATGAAAATGTAAAGGCCGGTTTCAATGCGGGAATCTTTGCTAAGCTTCCTGTGATAAAGGGATTATCTATTCAGCCTGAATTATTGTACACCAGTAAAGGTTCGAAGATCACGTATGATAATGCTTTTGGCAACGGTGAGTTTCGTTTTAACCTCAACTACGTTGAACTACCTCTTCTGGCCGTGATCAACCTGGCGAAGAATTTTAATATTCACGCCGGTGGTTATGCAGCCTATCTCGTAAATGCGAATATTACCCAGTTAAAGGATAATGGTAATACGAATGAGCTGGTAAGTTTTAATGAAGATGATTTTAAACGTTTTGATTACGGATTAGTGGGTGGATTAGGCTTCGACGTACAGAATTTTACCATTGGAGCCCGTTATAATTATGGACTCAGCGAAGTGGGAGATAAAAATTCTGTTGCCAGTCAGGCGCTTAGAAATTCAAAGAACAGCGCTATTTCCTTATATCTTGGATTAGCTTTCTGATAACAAAAAGCTCTTTTACAAAAAGCCCTGTAAATATTTTACGGGGCTTTTTTTTATCATTAATAATTTAGCTTGATGATATTGGAAAACTGATGGTGAACTGCGTTCCTTTTTCAACAGCCGATGATACTTCAATACGGCCTTTATGCGATTGAAGTATATTCAGCGTTGACGCCAACCCTAACCCCAAACCATTCCGCTTCGAGGTAAAATAAGGTTCAAAAAGCTTGGAAATATTTTCCTCGGCAATGCCGCTTCCGTTATCTCTTATCTTAACGATATGATGAGTGTTATCGGTTTCTATGATAATGGTGAGTATTCCTTTCTCTTCTTCCATTGCCTCGATCGCATTGATGATGATGTTAAGGAATGCCAGCTTAAGCTTATCCGTATCTGCCTTGATGTAAGCGGGCTCGGTAGTATATTTAATTTCCAGGCGTATATGCTGAAGGGTTATACGATCCAGCGAAGCGGTAATACTTTCATCCATGATCACCTGCAGCGGTTTGCTGTGCAATGACATTTCTGTTGGCCTGGAAGAATTCAGTAATTCTGTAATGATATCGCCAATTCTTTTGCTGTTTCGCTGGATGATCTCCATATACATTTCCGTATCGTCTATTCCGGCGATCTCATGATGCAGTTGTTCCAGCGAAAGATTGATATTGTTAAGCGGATTTCTTACTTCGTGAGCCAGCGTTTGTACCAACCTTCCTGTAGCAGCGAGTTTCTCACCCTGTAAAGTGGCTTTTTCTGCTCTTTTCAGCCCGGTGATATCATGCAGCAATCCATGGATATAAGGTTGCCCATTAATGTCTATTTCTGTAGAAAGAGATAGTATGCAATTTTTCTTCTCACCTTCCTTCGACTTCAATTCTATTTCGCGGTCATGCACCAATCCTGTCGATGCCAGCCTTGCCGAGATATCTTTATTCTCCTTTTCATCCAGCAGATCAAATAAACTTATGGATGACAATTGTTCCCTGGAATATTGAAGCAGTTGGGAAGTGGCATCGTTAAAATCTTTAAACACAAGCCTGGTGGAAGCAAGGAATACGGCATCTTTTGACCTTTCAAATATACTCCTGTATTTTCTTTCATTTTCTCTGAGCGCTTTAATGGAAGCGGCTCTTTCCAGCGAATACCGAATACATCTTTCGAGCTTTTCTACATTGAGGTCCGATTTTACCAGGTAATCCATCGCTCCTGCCTGCATAGCTTCGCGATCGATAAGCTGGTTGCCTTTACCGGTAAGTAATACCATTGGTTCCTCACACTGGTTTCTGCATGCTTCTTTGATCAGGTCAAGCCCTGTTCTGGCGCCCAGGTAATAATCGACAAAATACAGATCGTATGCATGGTTCTTTATATGAGTTAAGGCATCTGTATATTTAAAGCACCAGTCAATATGAAATTTACGATCGCTAATTTTCTTAATATATTCGCTGGTAATATAGAAATCATCTTCATCATCATCGATGATCAGTATTCTGGTAGGGTTAACATCTTTAGACATACGCATCACATTTATGATTCGGGAAGTATAATAGTGAATTCTGCGCCGGCGTCCGGTTCGGACTGCGCAAAAATAATTCCCTTGTGGTTTTCAACGATCTTTTTGCATATCGAAAGGCCAATACCTGATCCTGGATATTCAGATTTGCCATGTAAGCGCTGAAATAGCTGGAAAATTTTAAATGCATATTCCTGCTCAAATCCAATGCCATTATCTTTTACGGAAATTAGTCGCCAGGCTTTGGAACTTCTTAAACGATACGCTTCTTTTTCTTCTTTAGAAAGCGTCCTGCTTGTTATGACAATAAGTGGCGGAACATCTTTTATCTTGAATTTTATAGCGTTGCTGATGAGGTTACTGAACAACTGCCTCATCTGGGAAGGTATAGCTTTGAGTCTTGGCAGGTCTTCCGCTTCAATAACTGTATTGGTTTCTTCTATTTTTAACTCCAGGTCTGCCTTTGTTTCTGCGAGCGTTTCATTCAGATCGGTTTTTTCAAGATCCTGGGTATACCGGCTTGTTCTGGAAAATTCCAGCAAATTATCGATCAGCGAACGCATGTTATCGGTCGCGGCGAGCATCCGGGTTAGATAAAATAGATTGTCTGCCCCAATATCATTGCCGAGTTTTTCTTTTAAGCGTTCACTGAAGGAGGTTATTTTGCGAAGCGGTTCCTGGAGGTCGTGAGAAGCGATATAGGCGAATTCTTCCAGCTCTTTATTAGATCTGTCGAGCTCTTTTACTTTGTCTTCAAGACTTTGTTCGTAGTCGCGTTCGCGGGTAATATCCCTGGTAATTCCCGCCAGTTTTACTGCTTTCCCGGTATTATCGGTAACTATTTTTGCCTTAGTATAAACGACAATATCTTCCTGTTTCTTTTTATTTAGCGTGTAAGTATATTCGAAAACAGAATTATTGGTAATGGCCGATCTGAATGAAGCTTCAAAACCGGGCTTGTCATTTTCTGAAATATGGTTTACGTAAAAATCTGCGTTGAGTATTTTCTCGATCGTTTTCTTTTCATACCCCATCAGTTCATACATTCCATCCGACCATTCCAGCTTTCCTGTTGCAATATCCTGCCTCCAGGCGCCGAAGTGAAGCATGGATTCGGTGTCATTCCATAGCCCTCTTAGCGCTTCTACGCCTGTCTGATCATTGAATGAGGGCAGAAACGGATTATCGCTGTTTTCCCTTTTCACTGATGGTTATTAAATTCCTGATATTGTTTCATTTTATTATACAGTGTTTTCCGATCTATATTAAGCAGTTTCGCAGCCTTGCTTTTATTAAAATTGGCCTGCTTGAGGGCTTCAATAATCATTTCATATTCAGCGTCTATACTTGCGGCTTTCAGGGTAGTTTCATCGAGTACCGGTCTGGTGTAAACGGGTGGGGGCGCTACAGCGGGCATTGTATTGTATGAAGAGATAGACTGGTAGGAAGGCTCTGATAAAGTATCAAAAGAAAGTTTGCTGAAATTGACTATCTCAAAGGGTAACGAGCGATCTTCAATGAGGTTGCCATCGGTCAATAAAGTGGCTCTTTTGACCACGTTTTTCAGTTCGCGGAGATTTCCATACCAGATATAATTCTGGAAAATAGCCTCTACTTCTGCGGAGAAGCCTGTTACTTTTTTATTTAGTTCCTCATTGGTTAAATGGAGGAAATGGTTGGCAAATACCATGATATCTTCTTTTCTTTCCCGCAGGGGAGGTATGGTCATGCTGAATTCGTTGAATCTGTGAAAAAGGTCCTCCCTGAATTTTCCTTTTTTGGAAGCCTCCCATAAAGGTTCATTACTGGCTATAATAATACGCACATCCAGATCAATATCCTTTGTTCCGCCTACCCTGCGCATTCTTCTTTCCTGCACTACGCGCAGTAGCGAGATCTGTATATCATAGGAAAGATTGGCAATCTCATCGAGAAAAATAGTTCCTCCATTAGCCATTTCAAAGCTTCCAATTTTTTGATTGAGTGCGCCCGTGAAAGCTCCTTTTTCAT
>JBDTVL010000029.1:0-10872 GCA_040007215.1 Flavitalea sp. | reverse complement strand
TACTTAATTTTTTTCAGCGCATAAATTGCATCAGTTCCTCCAGCGAGATCCTGTTTTCATAAATGGCTTTACCAATGATAACGCCCTTACAGCCTATTGCGGTAAGGTCTTCAAGATCTCTTAAAGCGCTCACACCGCCGCTGGCAATAAAATGAAGCGAAGGAAATTCGCTCATGATATTTTTATACAGATCAACAGCGGGACCCTGCAGCAATCCATCTTTACTGACATCGGTACAGAATACCTGCTGAATGCCATGATCAATATATTTCCGGAGGAAATCATATATCCATATATCTGTACTCTCCAGCCAGCCGCTCACGGCTATCTTTTCATTTTTAACATCGGCCCCCAGCATAAATTTATCTGCTCCATAAACGGCAAGCCAGTTGACAAAAGTATCTTCTTCCTTTACGGCAATGCTGCCTACTGTTGCCCAGCGGGCACCTGACCCTAAAACAATCTCTACATCTTTGGCGGTTTTGATACCACCTCCGAAATCAATGATCAGCGATGATCTGGAAGCTATCGATTCCAAAGCCTTCCAGTTTTTTACGGCTCCCGCTTTGGCGCCGTCGAGGTCTACCAGATGAAGCCTTGTAAGCCCGGCGTCTTCAAATTGTTTAGCTACTTCCAGCGGATGTTCATTATACACTTTCACCGAGCTGTAATCGCCCTGGGTAAGCCTTACGCATTTGCCATTGATCAGGTCTATTGCCGGTATGATCTCCATGTAATTAGTTAATGGTAAAAATAAAATTCCTCAATAACTTTTCTCCGATCGCTGCGCTTTTTTCCGGATGGAACTGTACGCCATAAAAATTTTTATGGTGAAGGCCTGCGCTATAGTGATGAATATAATCGGTAGTGGCAATGGTGTGATGGCCCACCGCGGCGCAATAACTGTGCACCGAATATACATAAGACAGTTCCGGGATGCCTTCGAATAAAGGCGTTTTCAAATGAAAGATAGCGTTCCATCCTATCTGCGGCACTTTCTCCTTTCCATTACCCGGCCTGAACAATTCAACACGCTCCCCGAAGATTCCCAAACAGGGAGTATCATTCTCTTCTGTATAGGAACACATCAGTTGCATGCCCAGGCAAATACCCAGCACAGGCTGCTGCAGATTAATGATCAGTTTATCCAGTTCGCGCTCTTTTAAATAGCTCATTGCCGTGCTGGCCTCGCCCACGCCCGGAAAAATAACTTTTTTTGCCTCCAGGATACGTTGATGATCGTCGGATACTATTGCGTTCACGCCTAACCGCTCCAGTGCATACTGCACCGACTGGATATTTCCGGCGTTATATTTAATGATCACTATCTCCCCCTTATCAGTCTTTTCCGGTGATGCCATAAATAAATGCTTTTGTGATAACCGATATATCGCCTTTGCCGCTTAATGCCCTGATATAAGCGCTGCCAATGATAGCGCCATTAGCATACTTACAGGCGGTATCGAATGTAGCTTTATCCTTGATGCCAAAACCGATCAGCACAGGATTGGCGAGGTGCATATCTTTTAGCTTTTTAAAATAACCCAGTTGATGATCCATATTTTTTTCATTGCCGGTAGTGGACGAAGAAGAAACGGCATACAGGAATCCTGAGCTCAGCGCATCAAGTTTTCGTATACGCGCCTCCGTTGTTTCCGGCGTCACCAGGAAAATGAAATTAAGGTTATAGCGCTGTATGATTTCTCCATATTCCGATTCAAATTCATAAATGGGAAGATCGGGAAGGATCAGTCCATCTATACCCACGGCGCTGGCATCTGCACAAAATCTTTCAAACCCGTATTGTAATAAAGGATTCATATAACCCATCAGTATAACAGGCACATGTATTGTTTTCCTGAAATCCTTTAACTGCCCGAACAGCAAAGAGATGGTCATACCATTGTGAATAGCGATGCTGCCGCTTTCCTGGATCACGGGGCCATCAGCCAGCGGATCGCTGTACGGCATACCGATCTCAATCAGGTCGGCGCCATATTCCTGGAGGGCGCTCATTACTGCTAGCGTACTCGACAACTCGGGATATCCGGCGGTACAATAAACATTCAGCGCCCCGCTTTTCTTCCTGGCAAATAATTCATCTATCCTGTTCATGCAGATCTATTGAAACTTTGTAAGTGTTATTCTTTTAAGCTACTCCCATCGCTTTCATATAAGCGGCAAGATCTTTATCGCCTCTGCCGCTCAGGCAAACTACTACGGTATCGGAAGATTTTAGTTTCATCTGCCGCAGCGCCGCAAAAGCATGACCTGTTTCCAGGGCCGGAATAATACCTTCCATCCTAGCAACTTCGAAAGAAGCTTTTAAAGCTTCCTCATCGGTAGCGCTCAGGAATATTCCGCGGCCGCTTTCGTATAAATTGGCATGCATAGGGCCAATGCCGGGATAATCGAGCCCTGCAGAAATACTATGCGGTTCCGTTACCTGTCCATCTGCCGTTTGCATCACGATACTCTTGCTTCCATGAAGTATCCCCGGCGTTCCGAGTTGGGTGGTAGCTGCGCTGAACCCGCTTTGAATACCAAAACCGGCGGCTTCAACGGCTACCAACTGCACTTTTGGTTCGTCCAGGAAATGATAAAAAGCGCCTGCTGCATTACTGCCTCCGCCAACGCAGGCCAGTACATAGTCGGGTAATTCTGAACCTGTCTTTTCCAGCAACTGCCACCTGATCTCTTCGCTGATCACGCTCTGAAAACGAGCTACCATATCCGGGTAAGGATGAGGCCCTACCACGCTGCCAATAATATAATGTGTGTTCACCGGGTTGTTGATCCAGTCGCGGATCGCCTCGTTGGTAGCATCCTTGAGCGTTTTGCTTCCGCTTTTTGCCGGCACTACTGTAGCGCCCAGCATTTTCATCCTTGCTACATTGGGCGCCTGCCGCTCGATATCTTTCTCGCCCATATACACCACGCACTCGATATTTTTCAGCGCACAAACCGTAGCTGTAGCTACGCCATGCTGACCAGCGCCAGTCTCGGCAATGATCCTTGTTTTGCCCAGCTTTTCCGCCAGCAGGATCTGCCCGATGGTATTGTTGATCTTATGGGCGCCCGTATGACAAAGATCTTCGCGTTTCAGCAATATCTGCGCATTGAATTGTTTACTTAACCTTTCCGCTAAATATAAAGGCGTGGGCCTGCCAACATAATCTTTTAAAAGAGCGCGGAAAGCTTTCTGAAAAGAATCTTCATACATGATATCCAGGTATCTTGTTCTTAGTTCTTCCACGTTCTTGTGTAACATCTCCGGAATATAGGCTCCTCCGAATTTCCCGTAATAACCCTGCTCATCAGGATTCCTGAATGTTTGTGCTTCCATATGATTTTCTTTTCTGGTAATGAACGCGGGTCCGTTACGAATTCAATTCTTTTACAAAGGTCCTGATCTTTGCCATGTCTTTAATACCAGGGCTTATTTCAAACTTACTGTTAATATCAACCGCAAACAGCGCCTTGGCCTCCGGTTCTTTTTCAAATATCTTTAATTGCGCGGTATCCTCCGGCTGAATGCCGCCGCTGAGAAAAAATGGTTTACCGATAGCGTTGC
Organism: Flavitalea sp.; assembly: GCA_040007215.1. Classification (GTDB taxonomy): domain Bacteria; phylum Bacteroidota; class Bacteroidia; order Chitinophagales; family Chitinophagaceae; genus Flavitalea. The sequence goes on along the minus strand of JBDTVL010000029.1, from coordinate 7,298 downwards.
CTTTTAATAAATTCCAGTCGAATTTTTTTCCCGTTCCGCCATAACCCACACCCATAGTGTCGAACATGAACATATCGCATACATCCATATAGGGTTTTATCATCCACTCAATAGAATCATTATCGCTGAGGCGGAAGGCTTTTACTACCGACACATAATCGGCTATCTTTTCGCAATATTTCGGCGACTCATCACCATGCAACTGCACCATGTGCAGGCGGCATTCATTCACCATCAGCAGCACTTCCTCGATAGAAGCGTTTACAAAAACGCCTACCTTATTGATATTGTTCTCCTTCTTAATTTGTGTAGATGTTAGGTGCCTGAACACATAACGCGGCGATTTGGGATAAAAGATAAACCCTGCAAAGGTTACGCCCATATCGGCCAGTTCATCTACCTGATCAAGTTGTGTCATTCCGCAAACTTTGATTCTCATAAGTTTTTACTGGCTCTCTTTAACTGGAGAGAGCGTTTTAAGCCGGTTAACAAATGAGGCAAAAGCAATCGCGGGGTCGGGTTCTTTCATGAAATTCTCTCCTATCAGGAAACCGCTGAACCCGGCTTCCTTCAATCGTTGAATAGCAGCTATATCGCTGATGCCGCTTTCCGAGATCTTTATTTTTCCTGCCGGGATTTTTTCGCTGAGTTCCAGCGAACGGTTAATATCCACAGAAAACAATTTCAGATCGCGGTTGTTCACACCCACAATATCAATATCATCGCAAATATGTCCGAGTTCCTGTTCATTATGTATTTCCAGCAACACTTCCAGTTGCAGGCTCCTGGCAACAGCCGCCATGCGTTTTACCTCGGCAGGCGTAAGACAGGCTGCTATCAGCAATATTACATCAGCGCCTATTGACTTCGCTTCTACAAGCTGGTATTCATCAATAATGAAATCCTTGCGCAGAATAGGAGTCTGGTTAACTCTGGCGCTGACCAGGTCGGCAGAACTGCCTCCGAAAAAATGTTCATCGGTGAGCACCGACAATCCCGATGCGCCATTCTGCGTATACGCCTGCGTGATAGCTGTTACATCCGAATTGCCGTTGATCAATCCTTTGGATGGCGATCTTCTTTTGAATTCAGCAATGATCCCCGTTTTTTGCTTATCAAGCAAAGCGCTTTTCAGCGAAAGCGTTTTCCTCGAAAATAAAGCGTTTGCTTCCAGCTCGCTGATCGTTGCAGCAAGTTTTCTTTCCTTTACTTCCGTTTTTTTGAATGATATGATCTGGTCAAGAATATTCATGTCCGCTGCCTGTTATTTATTGCAAACTGATTAATTTCTGTAAACATCTTTCTGCCTTACCGCTTTCGAGGCTGTCTACAGCTGCAAGATAAGCCTGTTCATAATCAGAATAATGACCTGTGCAATGGAGAGCCATAGCGGCATTAGCCAGTACCACGGCATTCTGCGACCAGGAGCCCTTTCCCTTCAGTATGGTCGTAAATATGGACGCCGCCTCTTCGGTTGAATTACCGCCCGCAATATCCTGGGCGCTCACCATTCTTTTTCCCAGTTGCTGAGGCGTCATGATCTTTTCGCCGGTATTAGAGATCACTTTGGTATCATTGGTCAGAGATATTTCATCATATCCGTCGAGCCCGTGAATGATCGTGAACGCCTTATTGTTTTGCTGCAGCAAATAATTATAGATCCTGGCCATTTCGAGGCTATATACCCCTACCAGCTGGAAATCGGGAAAAGCCGGGTTCACCATCGGTCCCAGCATATTAAAAAAAGTTCGGAGCCCCAGGTTTCTTCTTAAAGGGCCTACTGTTTTTAATGCCGGATGAAAAAGAGGAGCATGAAGAAAACAGATATTCGCTTCCTCCACTTCTCTAACCAGTTCGCTGTTGCCCGTTTTAAACCGGTAACCTATCTTCTCCATCACATTCGATGCGCCGCTTATGGAAGAGGCGCCGTAATTGCCATGCTTAGCCACTTTCTGGCCTGTACCCGCAACGATGAAACAGGAAAGCGTGGATATATTAAAAGTATTCTTTCCATCGCCGCCGGTTCCCACGATATCGATCACCGAATGAGCGCCCAGGTCTACCCGCACGCATAGTTCCAGCAGCGCATCCCGGAAACCCTGCAGTTCAGCGATGGTGATACTACGCATAAGGTATACCGTTACAAAGGAAACGATCTCCGATTCATTGTATACCCCGTTCGAGATATTCACCAGCATTTCTTTGGCGCTATCGCGCGAAAGCGTTTTATGTTCGAAAAGGTATTGTAATATCTTCTTCATGTATTATATTTTATTACTCCAGTAACCAGTTTCTGAGTATATCTTCTCCCCTCGGCGTTAATACGCTTTCGGGATGAAACTGTACTCCCTGAACATCATAGGTACGGTGCTGCAGCGCCATGATATAATTATTTTCATCCCGCGCAGTGATCTCCAGTTCGGCGGGAAAATTATTTTCATCAACTATCCAGCTATGATAGCGGCCAACTTCTATTTCCTTAGGCAGCCCCTTAAACAAGGGCGCGCTTTCCTCCACGATACGGCAAGAAGTAGACACGCCATGATATACCTTGCTGAGATTGATGAGTTGCCCACCGAAGGCCTCTCCAATCGCCTGGTGGCCGAGACAAACGCCGAGAATAGATTTGGAAGACGCATATTCCCTGATCAGCGGCAACAGCAAACCTGCTTCGGAAGGAACGCCGGGACCGGGCGATAAAATAATTTTATCGTACGCTTTCACTTTCTCCAGCGGAATCTGGTCATTCCTGAATACGTCCACTTTAATCGGCAATATTTTTTCTACCAGGTGAACCAGGTTATAGGTGAAAGAATCGTAATTATCGAACACTAAAATTTTCATGTGTGATAGTTATTTAAAGCGCTTCGGCCACTTTTATAGCCATTTTCAACGCATTCAGTTTATTGTTCACTTCCTGCAGTTCCATTTCAGGATTGGAAGCCGCAACTACGCCGGCGCCAGCCTGGTATACCAGTTCATTATCCTTACTGAGGAAGGTGCGGATCATAATAGCATGATTACAACTGCCGTCGAAACCCATAAAGCCGATCGCTCCCCCGTAATAACTTCTTTCTGTTGGTTCAAAACTATCGATCAGTCCCATAGCCTTAAATTTCGGCGCGCCGCTAAGCGTACCTGCGGGAAAAGTACGCGCCATCAGGTCGAAAGGATTACCCGACGGCCTGGTTTTACCGGTTACTTCGCTGACAAGGTGAATCACGTGCGAATAATATTTCACCTGCCGGTACTGCGATACCCTCACGTCATCGCATAGTCGACTAAGATCATTACGCGCAAGATCTACCAGCATCACATGCTCTGCATTTTCTTTAGGGTCTTTCAGGAGGTCGTCGGCTCTTTGTTTGTCGGTCTCATCATCGCCGGTTCTTTTAAAGGTGCCTGCGATAGGATGAAGAACAGCATTGCCATTGCTGATCACCAGTTGCGCTTCCGGCGAGGATCCCATCAGGCGGTAATCGCCATAGTCGAAATAAAAAAGATAAGGCGAAGGGTTGATGGAGCGCAGGGCGCGGTAAACATTAAATTCATCACCGCTGAACTGCTGGGTGAACCGCCTGCTGAGTACGATCTGGAAAACATCGCCACGTAAACAACTTTGTATTCCTTTTTCCACCATCTGGCGATAAAATTCATCGGTCATATTTGACTGCTCTTCGCCTTTTATGCTGAAGGGATATTCCGGCACGTCTTTGCTCCTGATGAGCGACTCCACTATACCCGGTTCGCTGTCCAGCCCCGGAATTTTATTCTCACATAAAAATAACTCGTCCTTATAATGATTGAAGGCTATAACGTATTGGTATAATCGATAACGCATCAGCGGTATCTTAGGCGATTTAGCGCCATGTCCGGAAAGTTTAACCGTATCAAAAAACTGAACGGAATCATAAGCGCTGTAGCCAAACAGTCCCTGCGCAAATTTCGCTTCTTTAACCCCTCCTGGCTGAACATCGAAATGCTGCATGAAATTCCATAACTGGTCGGGAGCTTCAGAAGTTTTACCGATAGCTGATCTTTCAGGAGGCTGACCGGGAAGTTTGGTTTCAATACTGGATAGGGAACTGATCTCTATACCCGCAATGGCATTGATACAGATAAAAGAGTAACTGTTCTCCGCAGCATGATGGTCGGCGCTTTCGAGCAGTACGGTATCTCTGAAACGATCTCTTACCCGCAGGTAGATGCCTACCGGCGTGAAGATATCGGCGAGCATCCGTTTACAATTGGTTTCAAGTTTGATCTTTCTCATGCTGTCAACTAAAATTTAAAAGCTTTTGGTTCCATCTTTCAGAGTAATTCCTGTCTGCGCTTAAAGGGGTTAAAAACAAAAAACCCCGGCATATACCGGGGCTTATATCGTATTACAAAAATAGTAATAGCATTACCTGCCCCGATCGGAGAAAGTATGCCACCACCACTGCTGATTTGTTTTAATAATGTTCATTGCTGTGCAAATATGAGGCATTTTTTGTTTTCAAACAAGAAATAGTAAAATTATTGCCGTAACAACGTTCTATTGTCATTCCATGATTAGCATTTCGTGTATGGCCAGTTGGGGTAGTTTAACGGTTGCGATCCCCTTGCGATATATAAAACTTACGGGGGAATGCTCAGGTTCAAGAGTGATCCGCTTTGGCTTAACCGTACGGATATTAATGGTCAACGGTCCTATTGGCGGTATTTCATCGTAGGCGTATACCGATATATTTTTATGTTGTCCGCCTGTATTGAGAAGATGGATAATCGTATTTCCATGCAGCCGGTTAACGGCCACATGGATCAGATGTGAACCCTTAACTTCAACTATAGGTAACGGAAATAGTTCTTTCGTCAGCGCAGTTAAGAGATCACGTTGAACAGGCGATTCATTATTTAGGTAATTGGCCCCGAAATCTGTAAACAGGCAGGCTATCTTTCCTTTGCCGTATGGAGAGATTGTAGCGGCGGGCGTAGAAGGCAAACTCAGATCAGGCTCATTATATATTCCACCAATGCTATTGACTCCTTTTAACAGTTGCACGGGTTGCACCATTCCTTCAATAGCCGCCATTTTACCATTAAATCCGAGATGCTTAACAGCGATAATGGGTTCGTTTTGAAATACTACTCCAGCTACCTTTTCAAAAAGGCGGCAGGCTTTTGCTCCGATCACGAGCAAATTTCCACCATTATCTGCATACTGCAGCAGCCTGGAAGAAACAGCAGCAGGAAGGTAATCCCATTCCGGAACAACGATAAGTGGGTATGATTGAATATTATCCTGAAGGTGATGTTCCATAATCACTTCAACAGCCTGCTGACCATCCAGCAGGGCGCTGGCGATGCCTCTCATAGCATCAAGCGTGTCATTAAAATAAACCATTTCTGACATCCTTTTATGAGCTTCTCCGCTGTATAGCAGCGCCACTTGCGGCACGGGAATCGCGCCCTGGCAAAAGGGTTGTCGCGGTCTTATAAAATCGGCAAGACCTTTCATAACATCTATCTGCCAGGTTTTAAAAGAGGCATCGCGATTTTGGGTAAAGTAACTTTGAAAAGCGCCTCCCATGGAAATAACTGCTGACGCTTCCTGGGTCAATTGTACCAGCGATTTCTGGGTTTCCAAAGCAGGACGTTTCCGGTCTAACGTAAAACTCCACGACATCAGATCCCAGGGTTTATTGTATTTTTTTCCCTGGGCTGATAAACACCTGGCCTCGAACGCGGCGCTGGAAACGCTATTATTCGGCGCAAGGTCGCCTGAAAGAAAATCCACATCGGCCGATATAGGTTGCGGCATGAAGGAAGAGAAAGCCCAGTTACTCGCGATCTGGAAATCAGGGTTGAAAGTATGCAGCGCCTGCGTATAATGTTGCAGGTAATCTACAAAGCTCTTCCTGTTAAAGTCCATGAAATCGAGATAGCCGGGATCGCTGGCCGAGCGGGGCGTATGATCATTCTGTGTTTGCTGATGAAACTTTTTGAGCGCTGTTTCCGAATAGTCTGGCATCATAGCCCAGCAATCACCATCCACCCAAACTCCATTGATTTGATAATCTCTTATCAGTTCTTTCAATTGAGGAATAAGTAAATCATCGGCATATTTGCTATGAACAGAAATAATTGAAGCGTCTGGTTTTCCTTTTTCATTCATTACCGCCCATTCCGGATGACGCAGAACGGCCTCCTGGTCAAATATTCCGGAATAATGTACGTACAGCGCTATACCGCGTTTGGCTGTAGCGGCGCGCCAAAGTTTTAAAGGGTCTCTCACAAAGCTTGCCGCCGGTGTGCCAACTTTTGTAGGATAACTCGAAATGCCTGGATGTCCTTTGCAATCTACCTGAACAAAATCGGGCTTAACTATAACCAGCATCGAATCGATCATCTCAAGGGTAAGCGTTTTACCCAAAGCGCTATCTGATGTCATGGCATGAAAATCGAAGTGGATACCGAAAAAGCTATCCTTCCTTTTTAATGGAGGGTGTTTATCCTGGCTATGAGCCGCGCAAACGCAAAAGGAAAGGGCCAGGGAAAGTAACCACACAAAAAAGCGCATATTGGTAGGGGTATTGAATGAAAAAGGCAAAAACAGGTATCAATGTAGGATAAAAACCGGATAGCTTTCTGACGAAAGCAATTCTGCAGACTAGCTGAAAAAGAACCAGGCAGGATTTCCACCCGCCCTCCATTTAAATTCCATCTATTTATACCCACTGTTCATGCTATTCGCCTTCTCCAATTTATGGGTGAACACGATGGAGCCGGGTTAAGCTGTCACCGGCAACCAGGCGCTACTCAGCCATGTGCAGGAACTCCCTAAAGCACCCCTTTTGTGCTGGGCAGATAATTGCTGGCAGGATCTTTAGTCACCGCCATTCTAATGGCTTTAGCAAAAGCTTTGAAAATAGCTTCTATTTTATGATGCTCATTATCGCCGCGGCAGAATATATTCAGGTTGCATTTAGCCGCATCGCTGAACGATTTGAAGAAATGAAAGAACATCTCTGTTGGCATCTCTCCTATCTTTTCACGTTTGAACTCAGCATCCCAGACAATCCAGGAGCGGCCGCCAAAATCGATCAGCACCTTTGCTTCAGCTTCATCCATAGGTAATGCAAATCCATACCTTGTCATGCCGCGTTTGTCGGCCAGCGCTTTAGCAAAAGCCTCGCCCAGGGCGATGCCCGTATCTTCAATGGTATGGTGCTCGTCAATGTCCAGATCGCCATTGACCCTGATGGTCAGGTCTATCTTTCCATGCCTGGCAATCTGGTCAAGCATATGATCGAAGA
>JBDTVL010000028.1:0-11283 GCA_040007215.1 Flavitalea sp. | reverse complement strand
GAAGACCATTCAAATCAAGAGAAACTCGTTTTAATAATCTTTCCTTATCGGCCTCAGGATTTGGATGAAGACCTTCGCGCTGCATCATAATTAATACGAAATAATCGATCTCATTTTTCGGCCAGTCTTTTTCATCATTTAAAAGCGGCAATGAGGGTTCTTTTAATGGATCGAATGCCCAATGCTTTTCATATTTGGCTCCCTGAGAGATCCACTTTTTAATCAAGGCAATTTCATAGGAGGATAGCGCTAGGTTCGATGCAGGCGGCGGCATTTTTTCCGTAGAATCGTCTGAGATAATTCTAAGGTAAACTTCCGAATGCATCGGATCGCCTACCACCAGCGCGTGTGCGGTGGGATTATCTTTTAATGCGCTGAACGCTATTTCAGGGATATCAAGCCGCAGTTCAGCTTCCCGTTTATTGCCATCAGGGCCATGACAAGCAAAACATTTATCGGAAAGTATTGGCCTGATATGAAAATTATAACTGACTGTATCCGGTTCTTTCTTTTCCCCGACGGAAGCAGACCGAAAAAAGTATTGGGTAGCGTATACGACCGCTATTACCAAAAAAAACAGATACCAGGTTATCTTCCTCATAGACCTTTGAACAATTGTGGAAAAATCAATTGCAGTATTCCGTTAAAACAAAACTTATCAAATATAAGAAATTACCTGTATACACAAGGTATATTTCCGTGGCATAAGCAAGTCCCTTTCTTTTCAGAAATCCTATATTGCTCTTAAAATGCAATAGACAATCGTTATTATTTTAGATTACGCGATCATTGCCGCCATCCACTGCAATCTGCCCGCCGGTTGTTTTTGAAAACAAAGATCCGCATAGTTCAGCAGCAAGTTCACTCACATCACTACTTGTTATATCTGTTTTAAGCACATTATTCCTTTTATACGCCTCAAGAGAGAGGCCATAACATTTTGCCCTGGAAGCCAATACATCATCTGACCAAATCCCCGTATCAAAAACCGCATTTGGATGAACGGTATTGACACGGATATTATCACTTCCCCATTCAAGGGCGGCGACGCGTGCAAGCTGGTTAAGGGCTGCTTTTGAAACTGAATACGCCGCAGCGCCGGGCCCGGGGGCAGACACGTTTTTGGATCCTATGATGACAACACGGCCGCCTTTGGGCGCCAGCTTCAGATAAGGATGTGCAGCTTTTAATAATTTAAAATTGGCATCCACATTTATATTCATTACGTGTTCCCAGGTTTCAGAATTCAAATCGGCGATGGCGCTGCTCGGTGGAAATATTCCTGCATTTAATATCAGCAAATCCAGTCCGCCGAAAGCATCGATAGCCGCAACTAAAGATTTTTTTAATTCCAATTCAGATGTAACATCGCAGGTTAATCCGAGAAAAGAATCGAGTTTGGAAACGTCTTTAATTGCAGGATTTATATCGAGCCCTATAACTGCGGCGCCACGTTTTAATAACGAAAGCACACAAGCCTTTCCAATACCGGAGGCAGCCCCAGTAACCAGCGCAATTTCGCCGGTAAACTCAGGAGCATTCCCCAATTTTGATAATTTTGCTTGCTCCAGTTCCCAATACTCCACATCAAAAATATCTTTGGCAGGTAATGCCCTATAGCCGCCCAATGCAGTAGCGCTAGAAATAATATCAATGGTGTGCTGGTAAATATCCGCCACAATCCGCGCATCCTTGACGGTCCTACCAACAGCGCATAAGGAAAGCTGAGGATCCAGCACAACACGCGGCGCCGTGTCCAGTATTTTTTTTCTTTCTTTAGCTAGGGGTTCATTTTCTTTAAAATAGTCTTTATATTCTTCTGAAAATGAATGAACATCCCTTCCTACCAAAGGTATTCTTTTTGTTCTTATTACGTGATCCGGCGTTGCAGGCCCCTGCTGGGAAATAGATTTTATATCTGGACGGTTGCAAAAATTTAAGCTCTTTTCGTCCACGACTCTTTTAACGATCATTGGAAATCCGGCGGTGGCCGAGATATCCTTTCGCAATGCGGCGATCTCCAGGCTGAGATCGCGGTCATTTATTTTTTGTCCTGATGTATTTATATCGGGAACATTTTCATGCAAATAATCTTCTGATATTTTTACAAGGCATAGCATTCTTTGATAAGATTCCTCTGCTGTATTTCCGAATGAAAATAACCCATGATTTAACAGCAGTATTCCAATTTTATCGTCTGTTAATTCCGTAAGCAAATGACTTGCGCAAAGTTTAGAAAGATCAAACCCTGGCATTATATAAGGAATATACACTACGGTATCTCCATACAATTTCCTTATAATGCTTTCTCCCTTTATAGAATTTGAGATCGAAATAAAGGAATCAGCATGGGTATGGTCTACATATTTATAAGGAATAACCGCATGCAAAATGGCTTCCACAGATGGAACCGGGGCCGATGATTTGGTAAGATGAGTTATCAGTTCATTCACCATTTGCGAATCAGATAATTCAGGAAGCGTCGATAATTTTTTAAGATGGTTCAATCGCACAGGAGAAAAGCCCTCGGCCGTGATAGTTTCCAGGTCCCACCCGCTTCCTTTGACATACAATATCTCTTCCTGCTCACCAAGGATATTTTTTTCTAAAATTTTAACAGATGTATTTCCTCCGCCATGCAATACCAAGGATTTATTCAACCCCAATAACCGGGAGGTGTTTACCCGTGCAGCCAGTTCATTTTCTTTATTTGACATATTTCTTAAATAATTTATTGAAAACAAGTATTAAATTGCCCTCCTTGTTTCGGCATTGTCATGCATCTGCATGAACGCTAATATTTCTGTCATCGATTTTATTCCCGAAGTAGTGCCAACTTTCATAATACAGTGTGCCCCTGCTGCATTTGCAAACCTTGCACATTTTTCTATTTCCCAATCCTGGTAAAGTCCTGCAATAAACCCGGCGCAAAAAGAGTCGCCTGCACCTGATGCATCAACCGGTTTTATGATATTATAGGAGGGAACAATATATCCGGCTTTATTTTCAGGCTTTACGAAACACCCTTCGATATTTAGTTTGATGATCACATTTTTAACTCCTTTGGAAATAAAAAAATCCGCCATTTCTTCGGGTTCTGTTTTTTGACTAAGCTCATTTGCCTCGTCATAACTGGGCATGAACCAGTCAAGGTATTGCAATGCATATTCAATCTTCTGAAGCCATTGACCAGTGGAATCCCATGCCGTATCCATACAACATATAACGCCATGTTCCTTTGCCAGCTTTAATAACTTCTCTGTTCCCTTGCCGTCAAAATGTGGCATCAGGAATGTTCCAGCGATAAGTAAAATTTTCTTCTGCCTGATATATTGGGGAGCAATATCATTAAATTCGAAATATTCATTGGCTCCCATTGAATGTATGATGGAACGTTCGCCGTCGCTGCTGATCATTACAATAGAGGATGAGGTGGTAAGTTCCTTGTCGATCACCATTCCACATACTTCTACATTTTCATGCTGAAGCGTATTAAGTAGAAATTTTCCAAGACTATCATCTCCTATTTTTCCAATGATGCTGGTATTGATCCCGATCTTTGAAAGACTGATCGCGGCATTTGCAGCACAGCCCCCAATTTGCAAGGAGATACTGTTAATAAGGTTAAGCTTGCCTTTTTCGGGTAATTGATCAACCGTTTTACCAAGTATATCTGCGCACAAAATTCCTACGCATACTATTCCGGATTTATCAACCATTGAACTGCTATTTTATTTATCAAGAATGGTAAATCGTTTAATTCTGGGATCACTAAAAATATCATCTTCATCGGTACTTCTTGTAGAAAACTCCGAAACAACAGCGCCCTCATCCCCTGCCCTGAACCAATGCAGCAGATCCGGCGTCAGCGTATATTGTTCACCAGGTTTTAGAACTACCTCATGCGCCGCCTGCAGGTATCTACTATATTTTCCCAATCCTTCGTACACTGGATCAGCATTTTTTTCCCCCGCCACATATAAATATACTTCACCCCATCTGCATCGAAAGGTTTCCTCTTTCCCTGGCTTATTCTTTTTCGAAGGATGGAGATGCTCCGGACAGGTTTGGCCAGGGAACATGACTAGTTCCTTAGCGCAGACCCTTTCTGTATTAACATACACCAAAACTTCCAGTCCAACACGCTCAAGGTCACTCAAGCCAAAGTCTGCAATTTCTATTAAAGCTTTCTCCTTTTCTGTCAATACGATGCCTGCTTTCTCAAAATATAAAAATGAACGCAATCTTGCATCTTCGATTTGTTTGGCAGTGAGCATAAATTCTATTCGTTAGATTATAATAATAGCAGGTGTGGGTTTTCCAAAATGGTTTTGACTTCTTTCAGAAATGCCGCGCCATAAGAACCATCTATGATCCGATGATCAAATGACGCAGTGATGTTCATCATGTCGCGGATTTTTATTTTTTTGTTTATAGCTGTTGATTTTGGAAGGATACTTCCTATAGCGAGTATGCAACTCTCCGGTTGATTTATAATTGCGGTGAAATTATTTACACCCGTATTACCCAGGCTTGATAAAGTGATGGTTCCTCCGGAAATATCAGCTTCGAGCAATTTACCGCTTTTGGCTTTTTCGATATTTTCAGCGTTCACTTTAGCGATCTCACCTAATGATTTCTTATTGGCGCCTTTTACCACCGGAACGATCAAACCGCCATCAACGGCCACTGCCAAACCAAAGTTTACCTCCGTAAACACCTTTATTTTATCATCGGTATAAGAAGCATTGATGATAGGCGAAAACTCAATGGCCGCAGAGGCTACTTTCATGATCAGGTCGTTGTAAGAAATTTTAATACCTCTTGTATTGTCATTGAGCCGGTTTCTAACTTCGATGCATTGGGTCATATCCACATCAATGGAAATAATATAATGAGGAGAAGTCATTACGCTTTCCTTCATCCTTCTGGCTATCGTTTTCCTCATAGAGGATGCATCTATAAAATAATGAGCGCCGGGATTTGTGTCCGGCAAATTATTCTGATACTTATTATCAGGATGGTTTTGTTTTTTTATTTCAGAAACGTAATTGTCAATATCAATTTTCTTGATAATTGTTTTTGAAAAATAATTCGCAACGTCCTGTAATTTTATATTCTCAGCCTCTGCTCTTTTTTTTGCCAGTGGGGATACTTGAAGTCTATTTTTTAAATCAGCAGATGAATTAACGTTCCCATCCTGAAGAAACGCTATAGGAACTGTCGCTGAAGCTGTTTCCTGCCTGTTAACCGGCTTTGAAAAAGGTGCGGCTGTATCATTCGGAATAATATCTGTAGCTGCCCCGATGAAAGCGACTACTTCCCCGGTTTTAACCATCTGTCCTTCCGGATATTTTATATCCAGCAAAATTCCTTCTGCAAAGCTTTCTACGGTCAGTATGGCCTTATCGGTTTCAATTTCGAAAAGAATGTCGCCTCGTTTTACAAACTCGCCAATAGCTTTAACCCACTTGAGTATGACCATTTCATCCGTGGTTTGACCGCCCGACGGCATCAATATCTTATTTATCATATAGCCTCCTCATATTAATTTTGCCATATTTTCACTGCCAATCGTTTTTATATATCTAACCACTTCACCACATACCGATGCACGTGCTGCACACAACATATCCAGTTCTCCTCCCCTGCCAATTACATTGTGCGGATCCATTTTTTCAACATTATATTCCTTAAGGTAATTTTGTATGGATTTGATATATGCTCTCTTTAATATAGTTCCTACATTTACTTTACACATACCCAACTCTACAGCAAATTTCAAGTCATCATCGGCAACACCTGTTCCGCCATGTAAGACAAGCGGTATTTTTATTTTTTTTCGAAGCTTTTTAATCAGGTTAAAGTCCAGTGATGCTTTTTTCCCTTCCAGCAAATGAACATTGCCAACAGCTACGGCAAGCGCATCAATTCCTGTTTCCTTTACAAAATGTGCTGCTTCATCCGGATCTGTCATTTCCCCTTCACTGATAGTATTTGTAGAAATATCCGAATCCGGAAGGCGCCCCACTTCCGCTTCAACAAATGCATTCAAACTATGTGCTTTACGAACCAGATACTGATTGATTTTGATGAACTCTTCCATCGGCATTCCATTTCCTTCGAACATGACAGCATTAAAACCCGCATTCATTCCATGAATAAGTAAAGGCACTTCATGAGCCTCATTTAATAACAAAGCAACAGGAACACTTGCGTCTTCTGCAATTGCTTTTCCCAGGCAGCCGTAATGATAAATATTTTCTTTAATCGTTCTTTTTTTACTACCTATAAACTGCCCGCCAAAACCAATAATTACCGGCGACTTTGTTTGTTGCGCTGCATCAACAACTGCAAGGATCGATTCCATATTCCAGGCTTCAAAGTATCCTACTGCATACTTATTGGCAAGGGCATGGCTCATCAGCAAATTCATTGAAACTAATGCCATATGATCTTTATATTTTAGTTCAGGCTTTCATTATACTTCTGGCCTCTTCAACGATCCTGCTTGCAGAAGGAACCACAAAATTTTCCATCACTGGCGCGAAGGGGATCGGCACATCATAAGAGGCCACTCTTTTTACGGGTGCGTCAAGGTAATAAAATGCGTCCTCTGCAATCTGTGCAGCCACTTCCGCTCCCCAACCGTTTCTTTTTGTATCTTCTTCAACAATCATAAGCCTTGAAGTTTTCTTGATAGAATTGATCACCATTTCATAGTCAAATGGAACCAGGGTACGAGGATCGATGACTTCAACACTTATCCCTTCTTTCTCAAGAATTTCGGCGGCTTCCATTGCTTTATAAACCATTAATAATGTAGCCACGATAGTGATATCGGTTCCTTCTCGCCTTATTGCGCCTACTCCAAATGGAATCAGGTATTCTTCATCAGGCACTTCGCCAACAGGGCTTAGCGCCGATTTTTCTGCCCGGTTTCCCTTGCTTCCATATAATAATTTGTGTTCAAAAACTATAACAGGGTTGTCGTCCCGGATAGCTGTTTTTAATAAACCCTTGGCGTCATATGCTGTAGAAGGACAAATGATTTTAAGTCCCGGAATATGGGTAAAAAATCCTTCCAGCGACTGCGCATGCTGCGCCCCCCTGGTGGTGGCGCCTACCGGAGCTCGCATTACCATGGGAACTTTAACCGTTCCCCCTGACATATAAGTCATTTTCGCTGCGTTATCTGCCAGCTGATCCATCATACAAAATAAAAAGTCGCCGTATTGTACATCGGCAATAGGGATCATGCCTGTCATTGCCGCCCCCACGGCGGCGCCTGCAATCATTATTTCGGAAATGGGAGTATCCAGAATCCTGTCGTGCCCAAATTCTTTTGATAGTCCGAGTGTCACGGTAAATGCTCCACCAAAACCACCTTCCACATCAATATCCTCACCCAAACAGAATACCCGCGGATCCCTTCTCATTTCTTCTGCTATCGCCTGCCTCAAAGATTCGGCAATTGACATTTTAGCCATAATTAATTCCTCCTTAATAGTAAACATTCGTTAATGCATCTTCAGGTAATGGAGAGGGGCTTGCTTTGGCATATTCCACCGCCTCTTCAATTTGCTGAAGTATATTTTGTTCGAGCTTTTCAAGTTCTTTTTCGGTACGCAGTTTATTATCTAAAATGTATTTTCTGCTGCGTGCAACAGGGTCCTTATCAAACCACTCTTTCTCTTCAGCCTTATCCCTGTATCCACAGGCATCGTTACGGGAGTGCCCGCAACGACGATAGGTTTTAAGCTCAAGGAAAGACGGCCCTCCGCCGGTTCTTGCTTTTTCAATTGCTTTGGTGGCTGCGTCATTTACTTTAATCACATCATTTCCATCCACCACCTCTCCAGACATACCATATGCCGCGGCCCTTTCGGCCAGGTCCGTGATTTTTATTACCTGGTGAATATGCGTAGAGGCGCCGTATAAATTATTCTCGCAAACAAATACTACAGGAAGGTTCCATATAGCGGCTGCATTCATGGATTCATGAAATGCCCCTTCGTTACTGGCGCCGTCGCCAAAAAAACAAACCACAACATTATCTGTTTTACGCATTTTGCATGACAAACCAACTCCAACCGCTACGGGCATTCCGCCCGCTGTGATGGCAATGGCAGGTATGGCGCCTACAGAAATATCGCCAGTATGCATCGCTCCTCCCTTACCCTTGCAGCAGCCGGTGGATTTGGCGAACATTTCGGCCATCATGGAATTAAGAGATACACCTTTTGCCAGGCAATGCCCCGCTGGGCGATGGGTGGATGTCATGTAATCGGCTTTTCTTAAATCGAAGAGCATTCCTACCGCACTGGCTTCCTGACCCTGTGACTGGTGTATAGTTCCTGGCATTACTCCTTCAAGAAACAGGAAATATATCTTGTCCTCGTAATTTCTTAACAGGAACATCTGCTCATACATGCTAACTATCTTTTCATTCTCCATTTTCCTAAATCAATTATTATAAAATGTCACTAGCGTTGGGTTGTTTTGAAACCATTTTCTGCCTTTCTCTGTTGAGATGCGTGATAATAAATCAAGGGCAAATGATTTTTTCTCAGCTCACGGGTTTTGCTTCACAGGATATCGAAATTATTTAGGCAATTATAGAGTTAAAATCACCCGGCTAACGACGGGTATATTAGTTAAAAAACGATCGAAATTCATAATTAAGGTTAAATATATAAATACTTCTTGTATATACATGTTATTTGAATTAATATTTTTAATAAAATATTTTAAAGCGATATTTTTTTTATAAAACCGAGTCAAACCCGGTCATAATAACAAAAGAAGATTCCTTTTTCAGGCCGGCTATTTTGATTTCTCCTGCTGAAATATTAATTTTTTTAACCCCTTTAAAATTTGTTTGCACGCGGCATATAAATGATGTATAACTCTTTGAAATCGTCTGTCCGGCATCAATATATCCGATAGTTGATCGTCCTAGAACTTTGTATTGACCCGTTTGAATAATCTCATCAAATGGCCTGTGTAAACCTGTAGTGCCAAACTCAAGGCCGGAATAACGCAGTTGACCTGCTTCCCAATGGCGCCACAAATTGATCCAGGGGTAATCACTACGTTTCCATAGATAACCAAACAACAGATTTTCATCCAGAGACAAAGCAGTGATCCATCCAATAGAATTATTTCCATTCACCACAAAAGAAAACAGCGATGTTTTATTGAGTTGCTCTCCGGCGAGATTAGTTTCAGCTTTAATTTTACTTGCCAGGGGCCAGGAATAATAAATTTTTTTTCCCGCATCAGCAAATTGATCGAAGCCTTTCATGGCATTACTGTTAATTATTGTCGAGTGATTCAAAAATGGAAATGCGAGAGAAGGGTGCTGCACAATATTGTAAAGCCTGCCAAGCGGGTTAATGTTGGTAATGGCTTCGGTAACTTTGTACACAGGCTGCAAGTGATCCAGTAAAATATTTCTCTGTACGTACAATCCCTCGAGCGGCGCCGCCACGCTCATTACCGCATTTGTGTCATTTATCGCATTTCCCTGCCATTGAATATTTGCCACCTCGCCATGGTCAGGAATATTGTAATTTATTTCACCTTTAGAAGGCCTTCCCCATCTGCCAATACAAACAAAATGCCCCTGGTAAGGGGCCCCGTCTCTATTGTTAGAAGGCATTTGATCTTTGGTAAATCGAAAGCTGAGGGGATTTACAGGATGCTCCTGCAAATAAAAATCAGTAATGGCGCCGCCATACAAGTCTGTTTTTACAATGGCTTTCCCATTACTCAGTATAATTACATTTTCTTTGCTGCCAAGCATGATGTGTAAAAGTTATCGCCGTATATAATTAGTGTACTCCTTTCCAGTAATCCTCTATTTCTTCCAGTGACTTTCCTTTTGTTTCCGGCAAATATTTTAAGATGAAAAGGAATCCAACAAAACAGAAAAAAGCAAAAAACCAAAAGGTACCAGCTATTCCCAGTTTGTCGAGCGATATGGGAGTAAGCTGCCCAACAATCGTATCAGCAACCCACATGACCATAATACTCAGCGCCATCGCTCTTCCACGAATAGCTCCAGGAAAGATTTCTGAGGCCACCACAAATTTCAATGGTCCTATTGAAAAGGCAAAACTTGCAAGGAACACTAAAACCGAAACTAATAACCCGATACCAGAGGTATAGCCCAGGCAAAACAATAAACCCGTTGTAAATAAACTTAACGTAGCGCCAATTGTGCCAATAAGGTATAAACGCCTACGACCAGTATTGTCTACTTTAAAAATTGCTATAAAAGTGAACAGGACAATGGCGGCGCCAAAAATAATTTGGCTGAAAAGTGAATCGCGCATAGTAATACCCGCATTGTGTAAAATGGTTGGCCCATAATAAATAATGGCATTAATGCCGCTGAGCTGTGATAAAAATGGAAGCATCAATCCTATTAGCAATGCCCGCCGCATTCCGGGATCCAGCAATTGCCCGTAGCTTGCACTATCAGAATGTTTATTCTTTTTAATAGCCGCCAGATCCAATAGCGACTGACTTTTATCTCCTGATATTTTTTCCATAGTATTAAGCGCCTCCTCCTCTCTTCCCTTCAGCATTAACCACCTTGGGCTTTCTGGAACTGAAAGGAGGCCGATAAAAAAAAGCAAAGAAGGAACAATCAATACGCTGAACATACCACGCCATACTTCGGTAATATATAAAAAATGAGATAATCCTGTTAGAGAAGTATGTTGATGTGCTGTTGAATAATTTAACAAAAAAGCATTTGACAGATAGGCAAATAAAATCCCAATCGTTACGGCTAGTTGATAAAAAGTAACCAGCCTGCCACGAATAGCAGCCGGCGAAATTTCAGAAATGTACAATGGCACTATAATAGATGCCACACCAATACCGATTCCGGCAACTATTCGTGCAGCAATGATCCAGAATAGTGAATCGGTGAGTGTGCATGCACAAGCAGAAATAAAAAAAAGTAAGGCAGCAAACAATAACAATTTTTTTCGTCCAAAGCGATCGCTGAGTTCTCCGGAAAATGCCACCCCCACAATACAACCAATCAGCGCCGATGAAACGAACCAACCTTCGGAAATTGCCGTTAATTGAAATTGTTTTTTTATGATTTACAGCATCCACTCCTGTTTGCATTGCTTTTATAATTGCATCAGGATCTTCACTTCGGGGATTATCAGAAGTAAGTATAACTTTGCTGCTCAAATCACAAGCAATCTTTGCCATGATTGGCTGAACCAAGATATTGTGCTGCAATCAGCATTACGGCGC
>JBDTVL010000027.1:0-11429 GCA_040007215.1 Flavitalea sp. | reverse complement strand
TTCTCCATTCAGAAAGATGCGTATCCGGTTGTTCTCACAAAGTATTTCATAGTTGTTCCACTGTCCCCGCTTTACTAAATGATCGGCACGTGCAGAATCCAGGATAGCCAGCGTTTTATTACGTCGCGACTCATCATAAAGGCTTGCCCAGTATCCCGCTCCCAGGTCGGCCTGGTAACCCGTCATTTCGTAAGCGGGATCGCTAAGTCTTTTACTTCTGAACTGAACGCCTGAGTTAATAAATCCCGAATCGCCTAACAGCATAAATGTAAGTTGAAGACGAAAATTGGCATAACTGTCAGTAGTGCATAAAAAGTCATTATGAGGAACAATATTAGTCACGGATCCACCCACAATAGCGCTGTCCTGTATGCGCCAGATGCCGATGGTATCTCCTTCCCATCCTGTAAAACTTTTCCCATCGAACAGGGGCGTTGAAATATGTGCCGCTGGAGGTTTACAGCAGTAAAGGAAAATGATAATTACGCAGGAAAGAAGCTTTAATTTAAACATGGCCTGGCTTTACTTGACGGAATGCCTGATCAAGGTAATGATTAGTTATGAAATGATGGTTCACCGCTGCAGGTTTATCGGTAATGGTAAATAAGGGATTTGGGTGGAATGAATGGTAATAAGTCTACCTTACCCGCTACAGGATAATGCTGTCCTTATAATTTCTCTTATTTGCTCCAGGTATTTGACGCGCTGATCAATAGTTATATCGATAATAAGGTGGGTATTACAGAAGATTTCTTATCACCCCGTTTGGCGGAAGATCTGAAGCAAAATCTTATTGATCTTTATGCAACAAAACAGATGTCTTCCGCAGGCATTGGGAACCATGCCATTCAGGGTCATGATAAAATGGTAAGAAATGATAAGATCTACTGGCTCGATAAAAGGCATGATAATGCGCATGAAGATTCTTTTTTTGCCGTCATGGATGATTTTGTCAGTCACCTGAACCATTCCTGCTATACAGGTATTACAGGTTATGAATTTCATTATGCATTGTATGAAAAGGGTAGCTTTTATAAAAAGCATCTTGATCAGTTTCAGAACAATGAGAGCCGTCAATATTCCATGATCATCTATCTGAATAAAGGATGGGTACCCGCTGATGGCGGGCAGTTAGCCATTCATCATGCCAACCAAAAGGTGCAGCAGGTGGACCCGGTAAGCGGTAAAACCGTATTCTTTAAAAGCAGCGAACTGGAGCATGAAGTGTTAATGACCATCAAGCCCAGGATGAGTATAACCGGGTGGCTGAAAAGAGGGTAATCAATTGCCGCTTCTACTTCAGGAGACAAGACATAATAAAAATATTTTCATTTTTTATTGTTTATTACGAAAGATTCGTAGCTTTACGAAAACATCGTAGATATGCCGGAGAAATTAACGCCACAGGAAGAAGACGCCATGCGCGCCGTATGGAAAACAGGAGAAGGAAATGTAAAATCATTCCTGGATAATATTGAAGGCCCAGCGCCGCCCTATACTACTATGGCTTCCACCATTAAAAATCTTGAAAAGAAGGGTTATCTCGTGAGCAGGCTGGTGGGTAATACTTATTTATATAAGCCTTCCATTAAAGAAGAGGATTACAAGAAACGATTCTTAACCGATGTGGTTAAACATCATTTTGATAATTCTTACAAAGACCTGGTGACTTTCTTTGCCGAGCAAAAAAAGATAAGCCCCAAAGAACTAAAGGAGATCATAGACATGATCGAACAAAGAAAAAAGTAATGTATTCATGATTTCTACGTGAAATATTAACGCTATTTGTATGACCAGTATATTTTTTTACCTGCTCCGTTTTTCTATCAGCATAGCGACGATGTATCTTTTTTACAGGATCTTTCTTAGGCCGCTTACCTTTTACCGGTGGAACCGATTTTTCCTGATAGGGTATTCAACGCTCTCTTTTATCATTCCTTTTCTTGATATCATGCCGTGGCTGGCGGGCTCCGGATTTCATGATTCCCGGTTATTAAACAGCATTCCCGCAATAGATAATTATGCCGATTCGGATTCTTCGGGCGCTGCTGAGTTAACCAGTCTGTCTGAATGGAATGGTATATTTTGGCTGGGGAATATTTTTATGATAGGCGCAATGGCTATGTTCACCAGGTTGGCGCTTCAGTATCGTTCTTTATGGCGTTTACGCGCCCGGTCAACGCTGATAAAGATTAATCAGGAAATGCACTTATATGAAACCAGCGCTGATGTGAGCCCTTTTTCTTTCGGCAGATCTATTTATTTTAATCGTAGTAAACATACCGTGGAGGAATTACAGCGCATACTTCAGCATGAATTCGTTCATGTAAAACAACGACATACCGTGGATCTGATCATAGCGGAGATGATCTGCATCCTCAACTGGTTCAATCCCTTTGCCTGGCTGATCAGGCATTCCATCAGGCAAAACCTGGAATTTATTGCCGACCAGGATGTGCTGGAAAAAGGAGTTGACAGAAAAGAATATCAATACCTGCTCTTAAAAGTGGTAGGGCTGGCGCCTTACCGGATTGTCAATGCCTTCAATTTACCTAACTTAAAAAAACGTATCGTTATGATGAATAAAATGAAAAGCGCTAAACTGAATTTAGCCAGGTTCCTGTTCGTATTACCAATGCTGGCCGTATTGCTTCTGGCATTCCGGAATAACAATATTGTTCATTTTGCTACCGGGGAAAACGCCGCATATTCGTTAACACCGGATACTTTGCCGCCTGCTGTAATAAGGAAAGATCCATCACCCTCTCCAGTTGCGCCGAAACCTCCGGTAGCGCCTGTTGCTCCGGTAGTTACTGAGGGAATGATTATTCGGAAGATCAAAGAACCTGCTGTACCTCCTTCTGAAAAACCCTCTTTACACGCTGAAGAAGTGAAAATAAATCTTGATGTGAAAAAAGAGCAACCTTTAATAATAGTTAACCAGGTTGAACAACCTGCCAGTTTCGAAGTGAAAAGTATTAAACCAGAAGATATAGAATATATGTCGGTGTATAAGGATAAATCGTCAATTGAAAAATATGGAGAAAAGGGGAAGTTTGGAGTTATTGAAATTAAAACCAGGACCCCATTGTATATTATTGATGGAGTAGAGCAACCTGCGTCGGATAATATCTTAAGCACGATCGATCAGAATAAAATCCAGAGCATCACCGTAATTAAAGATAAATCTGCAACGGAAAAATATGGAGAAAAAGGAAAGAACGGCGTTATCGAGATTATTATGAAAAAACAATAACCTGGTCAACCACCTGGTCTGGCAGGTATATTATAAAATGCCTGCCAGACCAATAGAAAATTTGTGTAATGGTCAGCGCTTATATGCGCTGGGGAACTCTCCCTGAAATTATTGTTTCGAAAGAATTATTTTGTATTAGACACCAATGATGCCATTCTATTGGTATTATACACACTTACGGTATTGATTGCAATTGTTCTTTTGATCACTTTTTTGCGAGAGCGTACTTCAATAGTATATAATCCATCTGCCGCATCAGTAAGATTGCAGACCATACCATACTGAGAGCTCTTGAATATCTGGCGATCGATAGTTCCATAATTTGCATTAGTGACTTTTAACTGCACTTTTTGCTTATCAGGGTTTCCTACTATCACCATAAATTTTAATGCGCCAGAATCGGGTTGCGTTACGCTTATTGCGAGAGGGTTGGGATCAGTTTGCTCCTGTGCAACAGCAGTAAAGGAGAAAAATGCGGCGATAGTAGCCATGGCAAATAGCCTGACAATAGTTTTACTTTTCATTATTTGAGGTTTCATTTTTTGATTAATTAGTTAGTGAACATTTTAATTACAGATTAAACGGACATAGGGAAACTCACTTTGCAAAATGATATGAACAGTGTTTCCAATGCAGTGCCAACTTATTATGTAGTTGAGTATCAATCGCCTTAACATTCTGTTTGCAGAGTCGACTTGTCCGCTTCTGATACAGTATTGTTCACTTTTGATTCAGTATCGGGCGACAGGAATAAAAAATCAGGAGATGGGAGTAGTTGGTTTATATGCTAAGGGTATTATATTAGAAGATTCGATTATTCATAACCGTAACTATTCTTCACGATAAGATAATAATGCGTTCAGGTATAGTTGGGAAAATTCAGTACCGGAAATACTCATGATCAGAAGGGTCTCGTTTACCACAAACGAAATATATCTATGCTTAGTGAAATTATTTTCCGCTTAACTAAAATATAGCGCTGCATAATGAGGGTATTTTCGAAAATTATTGCCGTTTTTTGCAGGAGTTCGGCATTTTACAAGGAATATTAGCTTTAAAATATTTTCATCATTATGTTCTCTTTAATAATCAGGATATTTAAAGACGCTGCTACAACCTTATTAAGAAACAGTATACTCATAGCGCTGATAGCAGGACCGTTGATGGGGTATGGTCAGTCTACTATTATTAACCCCTTTCCTGCTTCCCCCGATCCGGACAGGGTTGTATTGAATGTAACGCAGGATCCCTCTACATCGCTTGCTGTTAACTGGCGCACCTGCGATACCGTAAGATCGGGATTTGCGGAGATCATGCCGGTCACTGCCGATCCGAGAGATGCGGCCAGGGCGTTGCGCCTGCAGGCTATTACAACGCCATTTACGATAGAGAATATTTCTGTTTCCTATCATTCCATAATAATTGATAAACTGCAACCTGCCACCCGCTATATGTACAGGGTGGGGGCTGGCGATCACTGGAGTGAATGGTTTCATGTTAAAACTGCCGGTAAATCGGGCGACAAATTATCATTCATTTATTTCGGCGATGTCCAGGCTGGTATAAAATCGTTCTGGTCTGGAGTGGTAAGACAGGCTTATACCAGGATGCCCGATGCCAATGTGATCATGTATGCAGGCGATATTGTGAACAGGGGTAGAAAAGATGCTGAATGGGGAGAATTGTTCTATGCCGGTAATTTTATTCACAGCATGATACCAGGGATGATGTCGCCCGGCAATCATGAATATGACGATAATGCCCAGGGCGTAAATGAACTGACCAGTTTATGGAGAGCGCAGTTTACGCTTCCCGAAAATGGTCCTGCCGGACTAGAAGAAACCTGTTATTTTACCGATGTACAGGGCGTACGTTTTATTTCCCTCAATTCGCAGGCTATCTGGTTCGGCGGAGAAATGATGCAAAAGGAGATTGACTGGCTGCAGAAAATTTTAAAGAATAATCCTAATAAGTGGACCTGTGTGATCTTTCATCATCCTGTATTTTCGATCAAGGCAAACCGTGACAATGAAAATATGAGAGAGAAATTCCAGCCCATATTCAACCAGTATAAAGTTGATCTCGTATTACAGGGTCACGATCATGCTTATGCGAGGGGAATGAAGAATATGCCCATGCCGCACGAAAAAGATGTTTCTGGTACTATGTACATTGTGTCGGTGAGCGGCGCTAAAATGTACGAAGAGAATAAACAGCCCTGGATGGATAAATCTGGCGATCATACCCAATTATACCAGCTCGTAACCGTTGACCAGAATATATTGACCTACAAATCCTATACTGCGGCAGGAGAACTCTTCGATTCCTTTCAATTAAAAAAGAGAAGATCGGGCATAAATAAATTAAAAGAGTTGAAATAGATATTTTTTTATAACGACCGGCAGATTATATGTTTTTGCGAAGTACAAGCGCTCCGTCTTCTTCAGTTTTCTGATGGCATGCCCAGTTTACCTTGTAACGCACGCCCTTAACTTCTATTTCAGCGTACATCCTGATGCCTTCAAGTTTTGTTTCTTTTGGAAACAGAAACATTGCCTGGCGGACTTTTCCGGGATGCGGATATCCTGGATCTAAACTACCTTCCCCGATTTTCTGACCCGTAGCGCTGACTATGGAAATACGCAATGCTCCCGGCACTCCTGCAACGCCGTCATTAACCAGGCCAAGTACAATTCCTGGTCGCCCGTCTTTTTCAAAAGACCAGATCCAGGAAGGACGTATGCGATAGCCGATGGTTAAGGACAGATCATTAATGGCATCAGGAAATTGTTCGTAATAATGAAGCAGCCTTTCGGCCTGTATCTTATGCCAGTTCCATAGAGAAAAGTAATGAGGACCTACATCCTTTGCATGTATGATAACATTATCGGACTTGGTTATTCCTTCATCTGTTTTCAGGCTTGCCGGGCTACCATCAGAAATGCCATTTTCTACGAATCCGCCGATCCAGGCCGGCCGGTTACTTAAGCTTTCTATCTGCATATTTTCTATGAAAATAGTGTCGGTGCGCAGCCAGTTGTGCGATCTTATCGTTCTATCGACAATTTCAGAATTGCCCACCTTGCTGTAATCGGGCTGGGTATTGGTAAGTAATGGCGTGTTCTTCCAATTGGAAGCCTGCATATTAAATATGTCGATAAAAGTATTCTCAGCAGTGGTATAATCGGCGAAAGGTGTTTTGTCAGGGAAAGGCCAGGTATGACCTTCGCCCCAGAACCCATACATATAGGTATCGATAAATTCTACCTGCGGATGTTTATTGTACATATCAGACAGCAACCCATCCATTTCCTTTAACGCGCTCATAAATGAGGGATGATTAAACTGCGGGGCATACTGAACCTTTCCGGGAAGCCCGATTTCATTTGTTGTTCCAAATTTGTACAGCGGAACTTTTCCTTTAAGAAAGTCAGGCATAGCTTCTGGTTCAATTTCAGGGTTCATGAGCTGAATGCGGAGGCCAATGCGTTTGTTATATTGTTTAGCCAGGTCAAAAGCGATCTTCCAGTGATTGCAGAAATCAAGTTTTCCGGGTTTCTTCTGAATATCGCGCCAGTCGAGCCGGATATACAGCACATCGGTAAGCGATAAGCTGATCAGCTTCTCTAATGATTTTTCCAGCGTTTCATTTTCCTTTTTGGCAGGTCCTATTTCATCGCACAGGTAGGTGGTCATGCCCATACCGTAGTTGGGTACGCGCTTTTTGGAAGGCGTTGTAGCCATGATCACCTCGGCGTTGGGAACTACTTCCTCCGGAAGATAAGAGGGAAAGGGACCCTGGTTCAAACGATCGGTAATGATGGGGCCTGCTCCGAAGTTGTATCCATCCCAGTTGTGAGCGGGAACAAATGCTTTTGCCGATGCAGGTATTGCGCCAGCGGCTATTGAGGCCAGGGTAGTATTTTGTAAAAAATTACGCCTATTCATGTCGTTGATTTAAGTATTCTAAAAGTAGGTTTCTTCAGGGAAACCACGAGTTTTTGTGAAGATAAATACGATTAAATTTTTAAGTGAAACCATAAACATATATGAAATAATTGCCGGAGGAAAGTAAGAGGAAAGGCCGCGAGTCTTTACCTTGCATAGATGTTTACCTCAAAAGAATTGTATATCATGAACGGCGGCAATAAGACGTACATTGGTAAAGACGGCTTTGCCGATGTTTACAGCGCAACGCCGGTAGAAGAAGCGGAATGGTCTAAAGAAGTAGTGACCCGGGCAATTGCTATCATTGACAAAGAAGAAAACGCGGTAAGTTTGGAATTCGCTATCGATAATCTTCGCTTTCATAAATATACTGGGCTGAAAGATCTGCTGATCAGTAAAATGCAGGATACCAATATAGCAAGGCATAAAGTTTTTGCGGAAGCTTTATCAGCTACACATTAATATATTAAGTATAATTAAAATTAAAAGTATAGTTCAGCATGGTTAAAATTATCTGGATACTTATTGGACTTAATTCGCTTACGTTAATATTTTTTATTTTATGGTACCTGTCTGAAACCAATGGTAAACATGTTGATACCATGGAAAAAGGCTGGTCAATTATATTGCTCATGCTGGGGCTTATCGTTATTCTTCTGGCTGCCCTTCCGTTGTGGTTTGGCCATTCACGACTCAGTATTGGCATTTCTGCTTTTTTCGCCGTTCTGCCTTTGGCTATATACGCGGGAATATTTATATCCAACCATATGCCTTCTTTTTCAAAGAAGAAAACAATGGCTGAATTGTATTATAAGGATAAAACACAAAGAGAGATTGCGGCCGCAATAGAAAAGGCCGACACTAATTTGCTGAAAGAATTAATAAAAGGACAGGATATGTCTGTCCAGGGTACTAGGGTAAATGACTGGGATGGATTAAATTATCTGCAGTTTGCTATTAAATTAAGAAGTGATTCTATTTTCTCTCCGTTTAACGATGGCATGAGTAAGGCGGTTATCCGGATTTTGGTGGAGAATGGCTCTCCCACTACTCCGGCGCTTGTTGATGCTACCAGTTATCTGCCGCAGGATATGGTGAAATTATTACTGGATGCCGGCGCCGATCCTAATGTGTACAGCCTGTATACCGGCGACCGGATATTATTCAGTCTTATGGGCACATCAAAAGAAAAGAATGATATCGCCATTTTATTGCTGCAGCATGGCGCCGATGTAAACGCAAAAGCATATGGTAATTATGGCATGACGCCAATTATGTTTTCAGCGAATAATGCAAGAACCAGCGAAAGCTGGAAAGATGTTTGGCGGGTCGTGCGCTACCTGCTTGAAGAAAAAAATGCTGATTATTTACATGTTACAAAAGACGGGTTCAGTTTTGCAGAGATCATTCGTAAAACAAGGGAAGAGTCTATTGAAAAGCAAATTACCATGTGCCCGGATTTTATGGCAATAGTTGCCTGGCTGAAACAACATCATGTAGATACAGAGCCCAAGCGGGCGGCTTCGTAATAGACAGAAACTCTTTGGGCTGGATCGCTTCCATTTCTATAAGCTATCAAAAACGGGCGGTTTTTGTATCAAAAGCGAACACTGTTCAACGCTGGATATAACTATCGCGCTGTAAATCACTTACATGGTTATCCGGCGCTCTTTTGGCAGCTAGGTCCTCCATAGACTTCCGCTATATTTCAACGTATTAATGAATTACTATGTTTAGAAATTTCTTCAAAGTCGCTTACCGGAATGTTCTGGGTAAAAAAGCGTTCTCCCTCATTAATATTATTGGTCTTGCCGTAGGTATGGCTGCTGCAATACTTATTTTGCTATGGATACAGGACGAGCTTAGCTATGACGGATTTCATAAGAACAAGGACAGGATATACGAGGTGTGGAATCATGTATCCAGGGATGGTGATGTTTCGACCTGGAATGGCGTTTCAGCGCCGGCGGCCCGTGCATTAGAGAAGGATGTGCCTGAAGTAGAGCGTGCCGTAAGGGTCAATACAAATAATAAAACGTTATTTTCTGTGGGCGATAAGAAGATGATAGTTATGTCAGGTGGAGTTGTGGATACCGGTTTTCTCCAGATGTTTAGCTTCCCTTTGCTGAAAGGCAATCCGTTAACCGCCCTGAACGAGACCTATTCAGTGATACTTACAGAGAAAACAGCCAAAAGTTTATTTGGCGATGAAGAGGCAATGGGGAAAGTGATAAGAATTGAGAACAAGGATAATTTTACGGTGACTGGCATTTTAAAAGATTTGCCGGATAATACAAGGTTCGACTTTGAATATTTATTGCCATGGTCATCTATCAAATACCGGGAGGGAACAGATCTGGGCTGGAACGATAACAGTACTCATACATTTGTATTGCTGAAGTCAAATACGACCTATGCCGCTGCTGTAGCGTCTAAAGTAAAAGTATTGAAACAACGATACAGCGATGAAGCAAAGACGATGAAATGGGAAATGTTTCTTTATCCGCTTGACCGCTGGCGTTTGCATTCAAGTTTCAGTAATGGCGTGGAAGACAATCACGACAGGGGTAATTTCGTAAAACTATTCAGCATCATTGCAGGATTTATTTTATTGATAGCCTGTATCAATTTTATGAACCTGAGCACTGCACGAAGTGAAAAACGAGCGAAAGAAGTAGGTATCCGAAAAGTAGTGGGCGCTCAGAAAAGTTCCCTCATCGGCCAGTTTATAGGGGAATCTGTTTTTATCGCTTTCCTGGCAGGTATTGCGGCTATCATAATTGTTCAGCTAAGCCTGCCCGGCTATAACCAGCTTACTATTAAAAAGCTATTCATCAATTTCGCGAATATTTATACATGGATAGCTTTTATCGGGTTTGTTCTATTCACTGGGTTGCTGGCAGGCAGTTATCCGGCATTCTTTCTTTCCGCTTTCCGGCCCGTTGAAGTATTAAAAGGAACATTTAAAAAGGCAAATGCATTGATAACTCCAAGGAAAGCCCTGGTGGTATTACAGTTCACCTTTGCCACTATTCTTATTATCTGCACCATTATCATTAAACAACAGATGGACTATGCCCGTGCCCGTGAAACAGGTTATAACAAAGACAATCTTGTTTACCATTTCATGACCGGTGATATACCTAAGAACTACGCGCTGATAAAAAATGAATTGCTGGCATCAGGTATTGCGAAATCAATAACAAAAACAAATTCCCCGCTTACTGAAAGGTGGAGCAATGGATGGGGACAGAGCTGGCTGGGAAAGGATCCCAATGACAGAATATCTTTCGACCGGTATTTAGCCGACGAAGGATTAGGCGCAACCGCAGGATTACAGTTTGTACAGGGTCGTGATTTCGATTTGAAACAATTTCCCACCGATTCAACAGGGCTGATCATCAATGAATCCTCGCTGAAAGTAATGAAGTTCAAAGATCCGATCGGTAAAATAGTTAGCGATCTCGGCGTTGACTGGCATATTGTAGGGGTGATTAAAGACTTTATTTTAACCAGTCCTTATGAACCCACACGACCGATATTGATATGCGGGGCCAAAAGTGTGTTTATGGGTTTTAACGTGATCCAGATAAAATTAAATGGCGACAATCCTACCTCTAAAAACCTGGAGATGGCTGCAGCGATTTTCAAAAAATACAACCCGGAATATCCATTTGAATATAAGTTCGTAGACGAAGCCTACGCAAAGAAATTCGATAATGAAAAACGGCAGGGAACGCTGGCTGCATTGTTTGCAGGACTAACGATTTTTATTTCATGCCTTGGTTTATTTGGTCTTGCTACTTATATGGCAGAAAACAGGACAAAGGAAATTGGCGTTCGGAAAGTTTTGGGCGCTTCGATATCAGGGATTACTGCTTTATTATCAAAAGATTTTGTAAAGCTGGTCATTATTTCATTTGTGATAGCAGCGCCAATATCCTATTGGGCTATGAATAGCTGGCTACAGGATTATGAATATCGTGTCGGGATTCAATGGTGGGTATTTGCTGTGGCATGTTTCTTATCTGTAGCCATTGCCTTATTAACAGTAAGCTACCAGGCTATTAAAGCGGCATTAGCGAACCCGGTGAAGAGTTTGAGAACAGAATAGGTCAGATAGCCATGTTTATCTGGCGTCTGTATGAAAATTTCCTAAGCAGCAGTTTCTATAAAGGCTCTTTAATAAATCGCATGCCCCGGACAATATTTAAATATTTCTATT
>JBDTVL010000026.1:0-11493 GCA_040007215.1 Flavitalea sp. | reverse complement strand
AACCAAGACCCGTAACGATATTCGATTTACCGCTGCCATCCATATTCACTTCAATCTTGATCTGGGTTTCATGGGTGTTTCTTTCAACGATTACCTGCCGCAGACCCGATTTAAGGAACTGGTAGATCTTTTTCCATTCCGTTGTTTCCAGTACTATCGTTTCCCTGAGCTCATTTACCTTGTCCTGTATTTCAGATGATCCCAGACCGGGATCATTGTTCAGCCAAATAGCTTTACAACCCATATTTTTGGCCAGTTGCACATCAGTGATGCGGTCGCCGATCACAAAAGAGTTGGCAATATCATATGCTTCATTATCGAGGTACTTTTTTACCAGGCCAAGCGATGGTTTACGGGTAGGCGCATTTTCTGACGGAAATGTTCTGTCGATCAGCGTATCGCTGAAATGAATGCCTTCGCCTTCCAGCGATTTCATGACCAGGTCATGCAGGGGCCAGAAAGTATTTTCAGGAAAGGAGGTTGTGCCCAGCCCATCCTGGTTAGTCACCATCACCAGTTCATAATCCAGTTCGCGTGCTATCCTTCCCATAAACTCAAACATATACGGATAAAAGACGAGTTTATCGAACGAATCGAGCTGGTAAGATGGCGGCGCTTCATTGATCAGTGTGCCGTCTCTGTCTATAAATAATATCCTTTTCATTTAGGCCTTTGCTTTTTTACTTCTGCCACGGTTACCGCAGATGCTTTATTTCCGAAACTGTTTCTTACAAACGTTAATACATCAGCGATTTCCTGGTCGGTCAATGACGGCAGGGCCGGCATTACATTATTGTAGGTTTCTCCCCTGATCTCTATTTCCTGGTCGAGGCCTTTTAACAAAATACTGATCAGCGTTTTTTTATCGCCCAAAACCCATTTTGTTTTTACCAGTGGAGGATTCATACCCGGAACGCCCTTGCCATCGGCCTGGTGACAGGGAAGACAGTAGGTATCAAAGGTTGTCTTACCTCTATCCATAGACGCTTTTATTCCGCCCTGCTGTAGTTGAGGCAGGGTATGCGAAGAAAGTAATCCTGTCAATCCAAAAGCAAGGGGGGCTAACAAAAATTTTCTCATATTATTTATTGCCATGGTAAGTGATCTTCCAGATAGCTCCTTTAACATCGTCAGAAATATATAATGAACCATCGGGCGCCTGGGCTAAACCACAGGGGCGGTATTTTGCATCGCCGGGCGAACTGATCTCTTCAGCGCCCATAAAGCCGTCGGCAAAAATTTCATAATCGCCGCTGGGAGAGCCATCTTTGAAAGGAACGAATACCACTTTGTATCCTTTTTGTTTTTGTGGGGCTCTGTTCCAGGAACCATGAAAAGCAATGAAAGCGCCATTCTTATATTTTTCCGGGAAGGCATCGCCGGTATAGAACAATAAGGCATTTGGCGCCCAATGCGCTGGGAAAGCTACTGCCGGGGTATCAACGCCTTCGCACCTGCCCTGTTTCTTCGAATCTCCGCCATATTCCGGGGCCAGTATTTTCTTGGACTGGAAGGGATCATAATAACAGTATGGCCAACCAAAATTGGATCCTTTCTTCACCCGCAGCATTTCTTCCGCAGGAATTTCAGCGCCCTGCATTTCATCATACATTTCAGGGAACATCTGGAATAATCCATCCCTGCCATGCTGCATGGCAAATAATTCATTCGACTGTACATTCCAGTCAAGCCCCACAATATTCCTGGTTCCGGTGGCATAATGCACGCCTTCTGCATAAGATTGATTCAGTTTGTCGGCCTTAAATTGCCAGATGCCCGCAGCCTTTTCCAGCAAGGAGCAGGGATCCTGTCCCAGTGAACCTTTTTCACGGTCCTTGACCTGGCAGGAATTGGATGGCGCGCCAATATTCACATATATATTTCCGTCGTTATCCAGGGCTATCGATTTTGTTTCGTGTTGACGACTGGCCACCAGCCCGGTAACCAGCTTTTCCGGAACCTGTTTGGGATCGATCTCATTTTTAGCGTTAAACTTATAGCGGAATACTTCTGTATTGGAAGAAGCATACAGGTAGCCGTTCTTAATGAATAAGCCGGTTCCGCCATAATCGCCGAAGCTGTTTACCAGTTCAAGTTTCCCCTTGCCCGACTTATCGCGCAACACTAAAATGCCTTTTCCGTTTTTCAGGGAAGCCAGTTTCACATACACGTCGCCGTTAGCATTTATGACAATATGCCTGTTCTTGGCCCCCGATTCGATGAGCGAAGCCGCCGAGAATCCCGACGGAAGCGTAATATCTGCCACGGCCGCCGACCGTAAAGGTGAAATTTTTGTTGAATCATTGGCTGTTGCAGGTATTGCAGCAACAATAACCGCTATCATCCATATCCATATTTCAGTAATCCTTTTCATATGCTGTATAATTTTAAATAATTAAAATGCTCTTTCTTATACTGTTTCATCACTGTTACCGACACATTAGCCTCATTGTTGAAGTCAGCTTCAGATATCCGGATAAAATTACCGATTTCCTATACCTGAAATGCATTAATCGCCTGCAGCAGCTTATTATTTTCTTCTCTTGTGCCCACGGTTATCCGGAGACATCCCTCGCAAAGCTCCACCTTACTCCTGTCGCGAACCACAATACCCCTGGTGAGCAGGTATTGATACACCGACCTCGCATCCGGAACCTTTACCAGCAGGAAATTTGCGTCAGATTCATACACTTTTAAAACGATGGGCAGAGCCAGCAACTGCCTCTCCAGTTCCTTTCTTTCCTTCACGATCTCTTTGATCATCTCATTCACTTCTTCTACATTTTCCAGCGCCTGCATGGCCAGATCCTGCGAAGCCTGGCTGACATTATAGGGTGGTTTCACCTTATTCATGACCTGAACGATAGCTTCCGAGGCAAAGGCCATGCCTATACGAAGCGCCGCCAGTCCCCAGGCTTTAGATAAAGTATGCATTACCACCAGGTTGGGGTATTCGTTCAGTTCCTGGGTAAAAGAGCGGTACTTTGAAAAATTGATATAGGCTTCATCGATCACCACGATACCAAAATAATTATTCAGTAACGCTTCCACATCTTCCCTGTTCATCGAATTTCCGGAAGGGTTATTGGGAGAACAAATAAAGATCAGTTTGGTATGTTCATCCACAGCATCAGCAATTGCGGGAAGATCGAGCTGGAATGCTGCCGTGAGCGGAACTTTTTTGACATGCACATCATTGATCGCAGCGCTCACTTCATACATGCCATAAGTGGGCGGGCAGATGATGATATTGTCGATAGCCGGTTCACAAAAAGCCCGCACCAGTATATCGATACATTCATCGCTTCCATTGCCAATAAAAATGGAGGAAGCGGGCAATCCCTTGATGGCGGCGAGTTTATGCTTCATCTTCATCTGCAGCGGATCGGGATACCTGTTGTACCATTTGATCAGGGGTGAGCCAAGACTGTTTTCATTGGCGTCGAGAAAAACGCTGGCCTCGCCTTTAAATTCATCGCGCGCAGAAGAATAAGGAACAAGCGTTCGTATATTTCTTCTTAGCAGATTGTCGAGATTAAACATGAAAGTTGATTAATAGTCATGAAATTATTCTGCCAGCCGAACGGTTATGGCATTCGCATGAGCATGGAGGCCTTCTGCTTCCGCCATGATGGTTACTGCGGCGCCGATATGCTGCAATCCCTGCTTACTGAGCTGCTGGAAAGTGATCTTTTTCACAAAGCTGTCTACGCTTACGCCGCTATACGCTGTGGCATAACCATTAGTGGGCAGGGTATGATTGGTTCCGCTGGCATAATCGCCTGCGCTTTCTGGTGAGTAATGTCCCAGAAACACCGATCCTGCATTCACTATCGATTCACTCAGCGATAACGGATCTTTACAGGAAAGGATCAGATGCTCGGGCGCATATTCATTCAACAGTTCCATCGCTTCTTCTTTAGAGGCTACCAGTATGATCTTGCTGTTGACCAGGGCTTTTTCAGCGATCGATCTGCGGGGTAATACGGCAGACTGACTGCTCAACGCTTCCTGTACCAGCGCTACCAGCGGCTCATGATCTGTGACCAGTATCGCCTGGCTGTCGGGGCCATGTTCGGCCTGCGACAACAGATCGGCCGCTACAAAAACAGGGTTAGCCGTTTCATCGCCAAAAACGGCTACTTCGCTGGGGCCTGCGGGCATATCAATAGCTATACCCATTTGCTGTGCAAATTGTTTGGCGGCCATGACATACTGGTTGCCGGGGCCAAATATTTTTGCCACCTTCGGAATGGATGCAGTACCAAGGCTCATGGCGGCAATAGCCTGAACGCCACCGGCCTTATATATTTTTGTTACGCCGGTATACCTGGCGGCAAATAAAATAGCAGGATGAATACTGCCATCCTTGGAAGGAGGCGTACATAAAATAATTTCTTTGCAGCCAGCAATAGTCGCAGGTATAGCCAGCATCAGCACAGTGGAAAATAAAGGCGCCGTTCCACCGGGAATATACAGGCCTACTCTTTCTATGGCCGAATTTTTTCTCCAGCAAACGATCCCGGGCATCGTTTCCATTTTTTCAGGCTGCTGTAATTGTTTTTCATGGAAGGCGCGGATATTAGCTGCCGCCAGTTTAATAGCATCGGCCAGCGCCTGGGAAATATTTTTCCCAGCCGCTATGATCTCTTCTTCAGTAACTGCAAGCTGGTCGAGATTTACCCCATCAAAACGAACCGTGAACTTTTTTACGGCATCATCGCCATCAGCCATCACTTCGCTAAAAACAGATCGTACGCTAGCTTCCAACTGTCCCGTATCGAATACCGGCCGCTTCAGCAGCTCTTTCCATGATTTCTTATCCGGGTAACGATGAATAAACATATTTCAGTGTTTTGATCGGCCTCTTTAAATGATCATTTTCTCTATAGGCACCACCAGGATTCCCTCTGCGCCCGCTTCTTTTAATTTTTCAATAATATCCCAGAAATCATTTTCATTTAGTACGCTGTGTACGCTGCTCCATCCCGGTTTAGCCAGCGGCAGAACGGTGGGGCTCTTCATTCCGGGCAGCAGAGAAATGATCTTGTCAAGATTATTATTGGGCGCATTCAGCAAAATATATTTGTTATTCCTGGCCTTCTTTACCGCGCGGATACGGAAAAGCAATTTTTCCAGCAGCGCTTTTTTCCCATCATCCAGCTTTGTATTGCGAATCAGCACCGCTTCTGATTTCAGGATGGATTGCACTTCTTTTAGCCCATTCATGAACAGGGTAGATCCGCTGCTGACCAGGTCAACAATAGCATCAGCCAGGCCAATGCCCGGCGCTATTTCCACGGAACCGCTGATCTCGTGTATCTCGGCGGTGATATTATTTTCATCAAGAAATTTTTTCAGTATAACCGGGTAGCTGGTGGCTATGCGTTTCCCCTGGAGATAACCAATGCCTTCATAGCTATCTCCTCTGCTAACGGCAATCGATAACCGGCATTTGCCAAATCCTAAACGCTCTACCAGTTCGGCCTGTTTATTTTTTTCATACAATACATTTTCGCCTACGATGCCTACATCGGCAACCGCATCTTCAACATATTCGGGAATATCGTCGTCGCGGAGAAAATATACTTCCAGCGGAAAGTTATCCGCTTCTGTTTTAAGCTTGTTTACGCCGTTCTTGAGATCTATTCCGCAATCTTTCAGCAGCTTTACAGAATCTTCGAATAAACGACCTGACTTTTGTATGGCGATCTTTAATCTGCCGGATGATTCCATTGTTAAGATTTTTTGTATAGTT
The DNA here is from genome assembly GCA_040007215.1 of Flavitalea sp. Taxonomy (GTDB): domain Bacteria; phylum Bacteroidota; class Bacteroidia; order Chitinophagales; family Chitinophagaceae; genus Flavitalea. The sequence continues at coordinate 5,735 of JBDTVL010000026.1, read as the reverse complement.
CGAACAAAAAAATAAGGGCTCACTTAAGTAAGCCCTTATTGTATTCTTTGTAATGCACACAAACAACAACGGCCTACCTGGAAGGGTAAGTATGATGATGATGTATGTGCAGGATGTATTTCATGATTGTGGCGCAAAAATAATGGCAAATTACGGTGAATAAAAATTTTTTTTAATATGGGAGATTATACAAAAACAATTTACAGTCTTTACAGGACTATATGCAATAACTTAACAGTATTTTCAGCTTTGTAATACAACTTTCAGGGGGTTTGTCCTGTCTAATCAGTCGGCTATCTGCCGCTTAATCATGATCATGGCCAGAAAAATTATATACCTCTTATTCCTGCTCTTCTCCGGCATATATGGTTTTGCCCAGAAAATTGACAGCATTTATTTCAACCTGTATACCGACAGCCTCAAGAAAGGAACTTTTAACTACATCAACGTGGATGGTAAATGCGCTGATGGACGATGGCTTCCGCTGACATCCAAAGAGTTGACCCTTACGGCTTCAGTTGGCAAATTCAGCGGTAACAGCCTGTATGTGGACAGCGCTTTCCGGGGCGACAACATTACCGTAAAAGCTATGCTGATCAACAATCCCGCATCTGCTAAAGAGATAACGATCTACATCAAAAAAAATGAAGCGTTGGAAAGACTTAAAACCATGGAGGAAGTTATGCAAAAGCCCATAAAAGTCTCTTCAGGCAGAAGAACCCGTAAAAACAACCCTTAAATATTCAGATTATCTGCATCAACGCCCAGGAAACAGCGTTTTATTTGGTCATCTGAGCCCTCATCTTAGCCGAATCGTCCATGAACTTAGCCAGTCCAAGATCGGTAAGCGGATGTTTGAGCAAACCCAGAATGGGTTCCAGCGGGCAGGTGCAAACATCAGCTCCTGCTTCGGCGCATTTTACAATATGAAGGGCATTGCGTATAGAAGCCGCAAGAATTTCTGTTTTGAAACCCTGGAGCTGGTAAATATGAGAAATCTGGGCAATCAGTTCAATACCATCCCAGCTACTGTCATCTATTCTGCCAATAAAAGGAGAGACATAATTGGCTCCTGCTTTTGCCGCCAGGATAGCCTGGCCAGCCGAAAATACCAGCGTACAATTGGTTTTAATGCCGTTGTCGGAAAACCATTTCAACGCTTTAACGCCGTCTTTGATCATTGGAACCTTTACGACAATATTGGGATGTATAGCCGCAAGTTTCTTTCCTTCCTCCACCATATCTTTAAATTCGGTGGACACCACTTCTGCGCTTACATCGCCATCAACCAGTTCACAGATTTTCTTATAATGTTCAATTACGCCTTCTTCACTTTTGATACCTTCTTTTAACATCAGCGACGGGTTAGTGGTAACACCGTCAAGGATTCCGAGATCATTTGCTTCGCTTATCTGCGCAAGGTTAGCGGTGTCTATAAAGAATTTCATAATTGAACGCTAAGGGAATTTAAAAATCTACTGTTAAATGTTAAGGGCGACTATGATAATAATTCTCAGAAAGAATTAAATAAAGTAAAAAAAATCGGCAGATTACTTGCATCGCACCGCTACAACCGCTTACCCTTGCTACCTTCCGGTCCTGGGGGAGTTCAACAGGAGCTGGTCGTGCAAGACCTGCCGACTGCAAAGGTAAAGGAAAATCATACATGAACAAACGTTTTAGTTGCTCATCGGTTAACGAGCGAACTAAGTCGGGTTACGCCAATAAGTTCATCGGCCCTACCGCCCAGCGAGCGGTAATACACCAGTATCATATAATCATTGACTGTTTCCCACAAATTGCCTTCTGTGCCTTCAAAAGAAGCGATCCTTTTGGGCGACTGCCGGTCTACCGTCACATACATATAATCATAATATCCCTGTTTCAGGAACAATGATTTTTCATACACGCCTTTTTCGCTGTTGTAGTCCATCTTTTGGTCGTCGCTCAGATCATTGCCTGTCAGTTGCCCGATGATAAAAATGTCTTTGCCGGGATAGGGCTGATTGCCGGATGGCGCAAACGTAAAATGAACGGTGGCATAATCTGACTGCCACAGCGGATTAATATTTTCGCTGGGTTGAAGAGAATACATACCATTGGCATCGCGGTAAAAATTAATGCGCTGGCCGCTACGGTCAATATCTGTTTTAACGAATATATCGGTAGAGGTGTTAGTCGATTTAGCGCTGGCCACCCTGTCGCTTTGTAAGCGGAAGCTTCTCAGGTCCAGCCATCTCCATTCTTTCCCGGCAGGAAAAACAGCGTCGTTCTCTGTATTATATTCAAGGATATTCCTGGAATAAAAAGTAGGCTTCAGCCCGGTAAGCGCATTATCCCACCGGTTATTCTGTAATATGGTCACCTTAACCTGCTGTTGCGGATTCAGCACATCAACGCCTGCATTCAGGTTCACTTTAAACTGTATTTTCTGATGCGAGCGGAAATAGAGTCCGTTGAAAGGCTGCTGCACCTGCGCTGAAATAGCCGAGCGCTCTTCCACTACCAGCATTCTCTTGGTAAAGATCAGTTTAGACGTATCGCTGTTGATAAATACCTTAAGAATATAATTTCCCGAGCGCGAAGGAACGCAATTACGGTCGGGAAGCACAGCCTGGTAATGCGTATACCGTGTGAATGCTATAGAGGAATTACGATAGGTTCCTATACGGATCTGCGAAAATCCCTTAATGAAATCGAAATGACTCAGAATAGCTGGCGTCCAGTCGGCATTGCACAACTGGAAAGTATAGGAGTAATTTTTTATATTGATATCCAGGTCATCGAAATGCAGTTCCAGTTGTTCAGCGCTTCCGAGCTTGATAACCGGGTAACTGAGCTGGTTGCCATACTGGTAAAGCTGAACGGATTTGATGGTGGGCGAATAAACGGCATCCTGTATCTGGGAGAAGCTCAACAGGGAAATGAAAATGGCGGAAAAGAATAAGACGATTTTCATGTATGCATAAAGGTTTATGGGCAGTATTGTCAAGGCCGGATCAATGTTAGCACAAAACCATCTATTTTTGAAAACTAAAATCATGCCGATTGAGTATTTCCGGTTTTATAGCGAACCGTTTAGCGTTTAACCAGCAGAGGTCGTTTTCGCGATTTATTATCCGGCTTTCCATATCAGCTACGGTGGTCAGCGTAGCGGCAATGATCATTTCCCTGGCATTCGTTAACGGTTTCCAGCAAACGATAAGCCAGAAGATATTCAATTTCTGGGGAGAAATACGCATTCACAACTATGAGGCGGCGAAAGTGGCCATAGCTGAAGAAACGCCTATTTACCGAAATGATTCGGTGGAAAAGCTGGCCCTTACAGTTCCCGAAATCCAGACCATCCAGGCTTATGCCACTAAAAATGCCATCCTCAAAACTTCCGAAAGTATTGAAGGCGTATTATTCAAAGGCGTGGAATCGACCTATGATTTTAAACATATCGATCAGTTCCTGCTAAAAGGAAGATGGGTGAACTTTACCGATACCAGCTATAGCAGCGAGATCAATCTGTCCGAATCTACCGCCCGCGAATTAAAACTTGATGTGAATGATAAAGCCCTGATCTTTTTTATACAACCGGGAGGCGCCGCTCCGCGCCCGAGAAAATTAACGGTGGCGGGCATTTATAAAACAGGCATTGAAGAGTATGACAAACTGATCGCTATTGGCGATATCAGGCTTATCCAGCGACTGAACAACTGGAAAGAAAACGAAGTAGGCGGTTATGAAATATTTTTAAAAGATGTTCGCGATATTGACCGCGTGAATGAAGACATACTTTACAAGATCCCGATAGAACTGAAAAGCAGTTCTATCGTTGATATATATCCGAATATTTTCGACTGGTTAGGATTGCAGGATAAAACCATCGGTATTGTGCTTATCATTATGGTGATCATCGCCACGCTAAACCTGGTCACCTGCCTGCTGATCATGGTATTGGAAAGAACAAGAATGATAGGAACCCTGAAAGCCGTAGGCGCAGGCAACCTGGCCATACAAAAAATATTTCTTTACCAGGGCGCTATCATTACTGCTACAGGGTTATTTTTCGGCAACCTGCTCGGATTACTCATCTGCTGGGTACAGCTCAGATTCGGATTTATTACGCTGCCCGAAGAAGCCTATTATATTTCAAAAGCCGCTGTGCGGGTCATCTGGTGGCAGGTAGTTTTGGTGAACCTCTTTACTTTTATGATCTGCTTTTTGGTTTTGCTGATCCCAACGCTGATCGTGAAACGGATCCAACCTGTTAAAGCCATGCAGTTCAGGTAAAAAACCAGATATTGCAGTATTGTATTTTTCCAAGATGCCCGAAACCAAAAATACTACAACACATACGCAACAGTATACCCGTCATAACCGGGTAAAACTGGTTAGGGGCGGTAAAGAATATTTTACATTACTCCACAAGCTGATCAGGCAGGCAAAATACTCCATACACCTCCAGGTATATATTTTTGATGAAGACGAAACAGGAAAAGAAATAGCGGATGCGCTGATCGAAGCAGCGGCAAGAAAGGTAGACGTATACCTGCTCATAGATGGTTATGCTTCGGCAGGATTGTCGGCTGTTTTCCGGAAACGATTCACTGATTCGGGTATCCATTTCCGTATGTTCAAACCTCTGCTTAAAACCAGCGGGTTTTATTTTGGAAGAAGAATGCACCGCAAGATGACCATAGTGGATTGCGCCTGGTGCCTGGTGGGAGGCATCAATATCAGCAACCGTTACAATGATGTAGGCGATACCATGGCCTGGCTTGACTGGGCGCTATATGCAGAAGGAGAAATAGCCGCCGATCTTTTAAAGATCAGCCTGCAATTCTGGACGAGGTCGGAGTCCAGCAGACAAAAACTATTGAAGCTGCAGCAACGCCTGCACGAGATAAGCGGAATATGCCTGGTGAGGGCCAGGGCCAATGACTGGGTAAAAAGTAAAACCCAGATCACCCGAAGCTATTCAGATATGATCAAACATGCGAAATCGCATATCACGATCATGTCCAGCTATTTTATTCCCGGCGAGCTGATCCGCAAAAAACTGGAGAGAGCCGCGAGGAGAAAAGTGAAAATACAACTCATCCTGGCGGGAAATTCTGATATCAGGATCTCGAAATATGCAGAAAGATATATCTACCGCTGGGCGCTGCGTAAAGGGATTGAGATATTTGAATACCAGCCTACCGTGCTTCATGGAAAAATAGCCACTTATGATGATCTGTGGACAACGGCAGGTTCCTACAATGTCAATAACATCAGCGCTTTTGCCAGCCTGGAACTGAACCTGGATGTGCAGGATGCAGGATTTGCCCAAGTAGTCAGGCATCAGTTAAACGATATTATTAAAAAAGATTGCCTTCGCATTACTCCGGAAGATTACCGCACAAAATATAATGCGTTCAACAGGCTGTTGCAATGGAGCGCTTACAATACGGTCAGGATACTGTTTTTTCTTTTTACTTTTTATTTCCGCCAGCGCCGGTGATCAATCTCCTTTGATCCTGTGCAACATCGACAACAAAGCCGAGCGGTTCCAGTTGGCAAAACGTCCTCTTTGAATCACCATCTGGTTATCGTCGGGGCGATCGGGAAAATAATAAAAGGTGAAAGGAGCGCGGGGATCTCTCCACCCGATGATCTGGCCGAAACGCAGATCGCTGAATACCAGTGTTTCTTTTCGTTTTTCCAGCGATCACCATCGAAGTAAATTCCCTGCCACGGAAAAG
>JBDTVL010000025.1:0-11670 GCA_040007215.1 Flavitalea sp. | reverse complement strand
AAGCTATCCATCCTGCTGAGAACGAAGGGAAAAGACCCCAGCGATTTTCAGGACTGAACTTGGAAGAACCATCATAACGAAGATTGGCTTCAAATAAATATTTGTTGGCAAAATCGTAACCCACGCGGCCGAAATAAGACCTCATGCGATAAGCGGAACCCGAACCTGCAGAATTGGGCAGGTAGGAAGCGGCATCAAGCACAGGTAGATCATTGCTGATCAGACCGGCTTTGGAAGCGCTGAACCAGGTGTTATCCCATTTTTCCTGGTTATAACCAGCCACCAGTTTGATGGTATGCTGTTTGAAGGATTTGTTATAGGTAGCATAGATGTCTATTACCTTTCTTTCTGTTTTAGAGAAGGAATTGGAAATAGTAGAGCCATAAGCCGACCCGCTGCCCACTTTTGTTTCGGTCTGGAAGTTCCACTTGTCCGATGGGTAGTTGCTACGCCATCCATTACTGGTAGAGGCATCTAAGAAATAACTGGCTGTTACATCAAGCCCTGGTAGGGGAGAGATAACCGTGTATAATTTGCCGGTATAGTTCTGTGTGGCTTCCTGTCCTCTCTGGTCTTCAATTTCCTGCAAAAGATTTCCTGCTTGCGAATCAATACCACCCGACATCGCTACGCCATATCTTCCATCCGGAGCTTTAGGCAATACGCTGGGGTTAGGATAAACGATAAATATACTTTGCGTAAGATCCGGAGGATGTTTGTAAAAATTCCCGGTCATGGTATTACCGAACTTAAGCCAGTTGTTGACTTTGTACATCAGGTTATTCCTGAAGTTATACCTGGTTACTCCCGACTTTGGCACTACGCCATTATTATCGAGGATACCGAATGAGCTGTAGAAATTTATTTTATCATTACCGCCTCTTGCAGAAAACGTATGACTGCTAATAGTATTTGGTTTAATGATCACATCATACCAGTTGGTATTGGGGAAAAGGATAGGATCTGTTTTTGATTTGGTTCTCCATTCGTCAATACGTTCCTGGGTGAAGGAAGGAATAACGCCGGAATTGGTCTGGATATGGTTCATCAATTCCATATGATCACCTACATCAGTAACCAGGTCGAATAGTTTGGTGGGCGCTGTGCGGCCTGCATAACCATTGTATTCAAAAGTTACTTTGCCTTCTGTGTTACGACCCATTTTGGTGGTGATCAGGATAACGCCATTCGCAGCGCGTGATCCGTATATAGCGGCAGAAGAGGCATCTTTCAATACAGAAACGCTGGCTACATCATTTGGGTTGATCACATTCATATCGCCGGGCTGACCATCAATGATGATCAATGGTTCTGAACCCTGGTTCAATGATCCTGTGCCGCGGATGTTAATGGTAGCGGCATTGTTCTGCGGATTGCCGGTGCTTTGCACCACATTCATACCTGGCGCCATGCCGGTAAGGGCAGTAGATACGTTCACTAAAGGACGCGACTGCATTTCCTTGGATTCAAAATTGATGCTGGATACCGCTCCGGTAAGGTTAATTTTCTTTTGACTTCCGTAACCAACCACCACTGTTTCGTCGAGACTTCTCACCGACTGCTTCAGGGCCACCAGTAAAGACGCGCGTCCGTCAATGGCCAATTCCTGCGATTCATAACCTACAAAGGAGAATTCCAGCTTATCATCAGGATTAGCCTGTATGGTAAACTCTCCTTTATCATTAGTGATCACCGTGGCTTTGCCTCCTTTTACTCTTACCGTAGCGCCTGATAGTGGGGCTCCGTTTTCGTCTTTGATGGTTCCGGTGATAACCGCTTCAATAAATACAGGCGCTTCAGGAGTCGGGATCCTGATGATTTTCCTTTTAATGACCACCGTTTTTTCGAGTATGGTATACTCGAGCGGCAGATCTTTAAGGCATTCATCCAGGGCCGTTCTTAAAGGCGTGTTCTTCAGGGATACGCTAATTCCGTCCGTTCCTTTCACCATTTCATCAGTGAATAAAAAGTCGAAACCCGTCTGCTTGTTAATTTCTTTAAATGCCTCCGAAACCGGAGCATTGGCAATAGAAAAAGTTACCCTCTGAGAATAGCTTTTAGCGCTTACCTGCAGGCAGGCCGCTAATAAAAAAATTGCTGAAAACTTCATGATTAACAGCGTTTTGGTTAACAGTCGCCGCTGATGTTGCTTTTGGCTAACAAAAAGAGACGATTTACAAAATTGTAAATGCATAAATTTGCCTGAGTTTTTGGTTAAATAATAAGGAGCAGTTCTAAAGCGAGTTGTTCTACTATACTATTAATCAAACTACTTTCCGCTCCGGCTCCGACCCCGGGGCGGTTTTCATTTCATTAACCTGACTTTCTTTCTTATAAGTTTAAGGCGTTACTATAATTTTTTTGTTTTCTATTTTGAAATGCACTTCATCTGTGGCTTCCAGCATTTTAAATACCTTGGCGGCATCCACATTGCGTGAAATATTACCCCTGAAATGCTGCGAAACTTCTGTTCCCTGGTAAACTACTTCCACATCATACCAACGGGCCATCTGCCGCATTACATCTTTAATATCGGCGCCATCAAATTTGAAATAGCCATTCTTCCAGGCCATAACATGCTCCAGGTCTACTTTGTCGGCCATGGCTATATTGCCAAGCATATTCACTTTTGCCTGCTGACCAGGTGTTAGCATACGTGCGGCTCCGCCAATGCTTACCTTCACCGAACCTTCAAGTAAGGTCACTGCCGTTAATGGATCATCTGCATATGACTGAATATTGAAATGCGTTCCCAGCACGCTTACTTCTGTTTTACCGCTCACTTTTACGATGAATGGAATTTTTCTTTTCTCTATGCCTGATGCCACTAATGGTAAAGAGGCTACTTCAAAATAGACCTCGCCGGTTACCTCTACTTTCCTGTCGCCGTCTTCAAAGGATGCAGGATACCTGAGGGAAGACGCTGCGTTCAGCCATACCCTGGTTCCGTCAGACAGCGTGATATTCACCACCCGGCTGCCGCGGGGAACATTAAGGGTATTAAATACAGTTTCTGTACTGGTAGGTTTATTGCCGGCCGGCTTGTAGATCAACTGGCCGTCAGAAAGCTTTATAATGCTGGTATTGCCCTGCAGGGCAAGCGTGCCATTGCCCGCACTGTCGAGTTCGATCACCTGGCCATTGGCAAGAGTGATCGCTGCTTTTACGGAAGATGGGGGAGCCACCGCCGGATTAGGCGGAATGACCTGCGAAATAACTGGCGTTTTCTCGCGGGCGCTGTTCAGAAAAAACCAGGTCGCTCCTCCTCCGGATAAAAGGAGTACAGCGGCTGCGGCATATAACCACAAGCGGCTTTTTTTAGGAGTAATAGTATCTTGTAAAGGCAAATAAACCGGATCTGTATAAGCTTCCTGCTGCCTGGATTGCATGATCTTTTGAAAAATGATCTCGGAAATTTCTGGTGAAGGTTTTTCCCGGAAGGAGATACCGGTGAATTGTTCATCTATTAAAGCTTTGAGGTCGGATTCCCTTCCGGAAGAATGTAATAACACACTCAGTTCCTGCATCTCTTCAGAACTCAATGTTCCTGCTACGTATTTTTCCAGCAGGCGGTTAAAATCCTTTTTACTCATAAGCGCTGAATAAGTCGAAGTATTGTAAAATACAGGCCCTGGTTAGAAGTCCTTGCTCAATAAAGACGCAGGCGCTACGCAGATGTGAGGATGGTATTAAAATATTTTTAAGAAAAATTTAAGAAAAGAAAGCAGAGAGGCCGATTAAAAATACCCTGAGGGCATTTCTTTTCAGAAAACCCCTGATCACCTTCAGCGCTTCGCTTTTATACTGCCGGGCGGCATCATACGAAATATTCAGCTCTGCTGCGGCGTCCTTCAGCGATACCTGGTTGTCGCTGTTCAGCAGGTATACCTGCTTTTGACGGGGCGATAACTGGGTAACCGCTTTTCTGACCAGTTCGGAAGTTTCTTTATATTCCAGTTGCAGCGTGGGCTTCCAGTTGTTTTCCGGCGTGGTGAAGCAACTGTCCTGCAAAGGATAATGAACAGGTATTTTTTTGCGGAGGGAAGAGATAATAAGATTACGGGCCATTATGAAAAGATAGCTCTCCAATTGAAGTATTCCTTGTAGTTCAGCTCGTTTTTTCCAGATAACGAGGAACACTTCCTGTACAATATCTTCCGCCATATTCTTATCCTTCAAGTAGAAATTAGATACGGAATATATCTTTTCCCAATACCGCTGGTAGAGAAGTGCAAATGCTTCTTCGCTGTTACCCGCCAGTTGAATAAGTAACTCGGTATCGTTGTACGTTTTGGTGATCGGGCTTAGGTTTTGGTTGGGAATTCCAGTTCAATATATAAGTTTTTAATGATCTTTTGAGATAAAATACAATTTAATAATAAAGCCCCTGCTGTAAAAAAACCGCAGGGGCTGTAAAGAAAAAGCTTGATTAAAATATTTTATATTTAAACCATATGTATGCAGCATCTAGGTCGCCAGAGGAGGTCCTGATGGAACTTTAATAGGCATTTTCGGGCTCTTGCTATTATTGCGTTTGCCAGTAAATTTAGCCGTGCGGTATTCACCCATAAAAATAGATCCCGAGATAGCGTCGCCGGTAACCGTTCCGGAAAAAGTGAAGGTGATATTATCTCCCGGGCGATGATCCGTGCTGCGGAATTTTACCTGGTCGCCTTCTATAGAACCTGTCAGATCTCTTACGGTGAATTCACCTTTATGCGATCCTGTTATCCAATTGTCTTCCTGCTGAAGATAAAGCGTGTGTTTGCTGGCGCTGCTGAAAAAAGCAATATCCAGGTCCCAGCGCCCGCTGATATTAGCGGCAGGAGCTTTCATCGCTGTTGAAGCTGGCGATCTCTTCTGAGAAAGAATAGCGATGATGCGATCCGAAACAATCTTGTCTTCGCCTGCCTGCATCTGGCCGGTGGTAATGCCTATGCTGGTAATGTTTGGATCTTTCGATCTGCCGTTTCCAGCAAGCGCTATCCTCGGTTTGGTTCGGCCCAGCTCTTCGGCTACTTCATCCCCGGTAATATTCAGTTTTGCAGGATCCCAGCTAATGATCAGTTCTGGACTATGGTTAGATAATTCTTCCGTTGCGCGTACTTCAGTTTTTATGCCTTCAATCTTGCTAACCTGCTTGGTTATATTGTCCAGCCAGCCCAGCCATTTCTTCCATTCCGCTTTATGATCAAGGGTTATCCATGCTTCAACTGCGGCCATCATGCCAATCATTTCTTCCCTGCCTACCTTGTTATCGCGGCCTGGACCATGATGCGGTGAACTAGCCTGCCATGCCGACATCAATATATCTTTATCGCCAATGAGCAATCCTGCGCATTGAGGTCCGCACATCGCTTTACCTCCGCTATATGCCACAATGGTAGCTCCATTCTGCAAGTGTATACAGGGTATGGTAAGATCTTCCGCTGCTGCATCTACGAGTAAAGGAACATTTTTTGCCTTTGCCAGCTTTGCTACTGCTTCAACCGTAAAAGGAGCGGAGTCTTCAGAAGTTAAATAGATCATCGCCGTGCGTGAACTCAGCACATTGGAAAGTTCTTCCAGCGTGTCTACGTTAATGATCTTTACGCCTATGTTTCTTATCGCATGATCATATACGTTACGTGAGCTGATGGGAATGACCACTTCTGTTTTTTCGAAACCCGACAGATCTGGTATGCGTATCAGTTTTTCCGGATTGCCTCCTGTTACGCAGGCAGCGGTAACATGTTTCAGTCCGGCTGCACATCCTGCCGAAACCATTCCATATGGCGACTGCGTTAATTCGGCCAGTCGTTTTCCAATCCCGTCCGCCAGTTCATCATATTGCACAAAATTCCTGGATGCGGCTTCCATAGCTGCGCGAACAGATGGCCTTTCCAGCGATCCGCCGATAATCGTAAAAGTTCCGCGGCAGTTGATAAGCGGTTCAACGCCAATAGAACGAAAAATATTCTGCTCGCCTGCAAGAGGAGATGCCGCTGCGGCGCCTATGCCATTTGGCAGGCCTGTCAACGGTTGGGCAGTATTTGCTAAAACAGCATTCGGAACCATGTTGGCCATGAAACCACCCGCTAAAGGAAGAAAGGGTAGGCCTTTAATGACGTCTCTGCGCTTCATATTAAGTGTATTTATTTGAGTGAATTATTGCTTGTATAAATATAAGATGAATCAAAGGGCCATTCATTCAAAGGTAATGGCGCCCAGTTTGTCCAGATCATGAAAATTAGTGGTAATGGCTTTCGACCACGACCATTCTACCTGGCTTCCGCTGTCATAATCAATCCTGCAAAAATTAGCGTCCCAGGTATCGCCGCTTTTTGGCGGTACACCGGGTAATAATCCAAAAATGGAATAAGGGAAGAAAAGTTCGGCAGTCCAGGACCTGATACGTCCATTAACAACTTTTCCTCCCCCCGCTACATCAACCTTTCTCTTCAAAATCTGCTTATTCCTGTATTCATAATTCCACGGCGCCCAGGCTACATTCTCGCCCGGCGTATGTACCAGCGTCAATATCAGTTGCTTGTCCAGTTGGTTGATCTCATATTCGAAATACTGGGGCTTGTCTTTTTGCGGATGAAAGAAAACTTCAAATACATCTCCTTCATATATTTCTTCAAAATCTTTGTAGTCTTTCGTGGTGATCTTGTCATCCTCTCCGGCGAATAATATATACAGACCCTTTTCTGAATAAAGAACCTTGAATTTTGATACATAAGGCTTGCCTTCCGGATCAAGTTTTGTCATTACGCCCCATGATGTTGTTGCCCATATTGCATTCATTCCTTTTCCGTCAATTTCAAAATCTGCGCATTTTTTTACTGTCCAATGATCAGTATACTGCGTGTTTAATTTTTCCGGAGTATAAACCTGCTCAGGTAAAGCAGCTTGCAGAGCTTTTATTTTTTTATGCGGAACAAAGCTGCAGATCAGCGCCAGGGACGCCGCTGAAACGATGGACAGAAAAAATATTTTCATACATGAAATTTGATTGGCCATTATTTTTTCTTTGTCTTGCTGTTTCTGACCTTGGCTACTTCCAAAGCATTTGCCCCGCTGGCGTCATTCTTAAAAGCATGACGTATATAGGTAACGATGGAAGCTACAGCATGATCGTCCAGTATGGTTTCATGAGGCGGCATAAATCCATTGAATGTTTTTCCATTTACTTTTACTTCGCCCTGTAATCCATGCAGGATAATACCGATCAGGCGTTCTTTATCGCCGAGCACAAATTCCGAGCCGGCTAATGGAGGCCAGCGGTTATTATCGCCTTTGCCATTTCTCTGATGGCAGGTTGCACAATAGGTGTCGTATAAAATACTTCCTTCCAGCCTGTCGCCGGTATGCAGGTTATCGGCTTGTTCATCGGGCGTTTTGATGTACGATCTTAACTTGCTTTTTTCCATGGAAGCAAGTTGCTTATCATTGAAATGCTGTTTGTCGCCTTTGTACATCACGCGCCATATTTTTCCTTTTTCAGAGTCGGCGATGTATAAGGAGCCGTCCGGTCCTGTTGCCAGTCCCATTGGCCTGTACACCGCATCGCTGGTATTGATAACGGTATCTACTCCTGTAAAGCCATCGGCAAATACTTCAAACTTTCCGTTGGGCGCGCCATTTTCAAAGGGCAGGAAGCAAACAAAATAACCTGCCTGCGGGTACGGCGATCTGTCGGTGGAACCATGAAAAGCCACAAAGGCGCCGTTCTTATATCGTTCCGGAAACTGGTTGCCTTCATAGAACAACAAATCCATCGGCGCCCAATGACCGGGGAACCCATACGCCGGTTTGTCGAACTGCGCCGCTCTCCCCTCTATTTTACCATCGCCGCCATAACCGGGCTGCAATACATTCTTTCCCTGTATCTGGTCATAGTAAGCGTAGGGCCAGCCAAAGTTGGAGCCGTCTTTTATCTTGAGAAATACTTCTGAAGGAAGCACTGCTGCCTGCCAGGAGGAATATATCTTGGGGTAAAGCGTATGGAAATTATCTATACCGTTTACGACAGCATACAGGGTCTGGTCTTTCTGATTCCATTGCAACCCTAATACGCTTCTTATACCAGTGGCATATTTGCGGCCGTCTTTCTGCGTTTGGTTTGTTTTTTCAGCGTCAAACTGCCAGATGCCTCCATGAGTTTCCAGTTCGGGAGCAGGATCCTGTCCTTTTCCGCCAGGCACTCCAACAGGGCCATATTTAGTGATGTCCTGTCCCGCATCGGTTGGAGATCCGAAAGGAACATACATGTGTCCGTCATTATCGAAGGCTACAGGTTTAGTGGTATGCCAGTTTCTCGTCACATTGGAATCGAGATCGGTGATCATGACCTCGGTTGTATTTTCCGGAACCAGTTTGCCCGGCGATAACTTTGTGCGTAATACATTTCTTACGGAACTCGTATAGAGGTATCCGTTATGAATGGACATGCCCACCGCTGAATTTCCTTCGTCTTTATAATCGCCGAAGTAAACCACTGAGTCCGCTTTGCCATCATTGTTGAGATCGCGCAGGCCAACGGTTCCGCCATAAGGACGCATTTTTTCATTCCGCGTGAGTTTCACATATATATCGCCGTTATCATTCACCGCAAGATGCCTGGCGCTGCCAATGCTGTCGGTCACTACTACCGCTTCAAAGGAATCGGGAAGTAATATACCTCCATTACCGGGATCGCCGGGAGGCAGCGGCAGCGATGAAGAAGTTGATGGTTTGCAATGTGCAAACAAGATAATAACAATGATCGTTAAAACGGCTTGGTAATAGGGCAGGCGCACGATAGTTGTTACAGGAAAATTCCTTAAAGAAAATTTCATGTTTTAAAATTTTACGTAAAATATTGTTATGTTATAAAATTGTTCCTAGTGGCAGTATCGAAATAGTAAACAATCATCTGTCTCTTTCAGTTCAGCGAATCCTGAATTTGTTTATTCCAGATGTTTACCGGTTATACCATTCAGGTCAAAAGCCACTTTTCCAGCCCGTATAGTTAACTCATTTTCCAGTTTGCGATTGCCCGGCAAAGTATTTCCGCCGGCATCTACATAACCAAATTTTCCTTCTCTTATCCTGAACACCGCTACATCTGCTGGAGCGCCCTCGCCCAGGTTGCCAAGGTCTTCTCTCCTGATCGACTTGGCGGCATTCCAACTCGCTGTGCGCACCACTTCGTCAAGACTCATACCCATTGCCAGGTATTTGGACATGATATTCATTATGTCTTTCATGCCGGCATTCATACTGAAACGATGAAGATCGCTTCCAAAGCTATTTGGCGGCAGTCCGTCTTTCATAGCAGGTATCGCTACACTGAACCAGAATCCTGCTCCACCGTGCCCCAGATCGAAGAGTACGCCTCTTTTCTGAGCGGCTATTACAAATGGGCGAAGTTTACCCTGCTCATCCACCACCGGCATACGCTCTTCTATTTTTTCAAAAGAATGTGTGATGATATCGCCCGGGCGCATTTTTTTTAACTGGTCTTCCAGCGATAATTGCGGCAGATGACATTCTACAAAAAGAGGCGTATTGGATTTGGCAGCCGCATCTAGCGCCCTGTCGAAAGGCGTCCAGTCACTGCCTTCATAATGACCTATTTTCACGCCTACAATGATGTCGGGATTTTTTTTCACCACCAGCGAGGTCATGAAAGCATCCATATCTGTAACGTCCTGTTCCGTGGGGCTGCCGCTCATGCCATTGCCGGCAATATTTAAAAAAGCCAGTACCCGCGTTTTTGATTTATCGATCACATGCTCTTTAAATACCGGGAAGTTTCTCCATCCTGAAGTGCCTGCATCTACTACCGTAGTAACGCCCGCCTTCAGTGTGAAGTCGTCGGGCGATACGCTTAAAAATCCATCTGCAAAAGTTTCCGGTTTTCCGCCTACAAATACATGAGTATGAATATCGATCAGTCCGGGCGTTACAATAAGTCCGCTGGCATCGATCACTTTCGTTGCCTGCGCCACAGGAATGCCTGCGGCTACTTTTGCTATCTTGCCATCTTTAATGGCTACATCCATTTTGGCGTCGATATTATTTTTGGGATCTATCACCCTTCCATTCCTGATCAGCAGATCATACTGCTGCGCAGGAGCGATCACGTACAACAGCAAAAGACAAATGATCAATAGCTGCGAACGTAAGCCGTTAATGCCGGCGGTGAAGTTGAAGGACCTCGCGGCTGGCATATAGAATCTGCTGTTCATACCTGAATGATTTTAACTAATGCATTTCTTTAACAGGGCGGTATTATATTTTACGGAAGCGTTTTAACAGGATAGGTAGCTGCGGCCACTCCATTGAGGTCCCATACTATCTTTCCGGCTCTTATGGTCAGCTCTGCTTCCAGTTTCTGCTTTCCCTTAAGTTTTGTTCCGGATACATCAAGAAATCCGAAGTCGCCATTCCTCAATGAAAAAACTGCTACATCCGCTTCTGATCCTACGCTGAGATTGCCTAATTCTTTCCTGTTGATGACATTTGCCGGGTTCCAGGTACTGCGCAGTATCACTTCGGATAAGGGCATTCCCATGGCCAGGAATTTAGACATCACATTCGACATGTCTTTCATTCCGCTGTTCATGCTTTCTGTATGAAGGTCAGTGCTGATGGTATTGGGCCAGAATCCCTGCTGTATAGCGGGTACCGCTTGTATCCAGGAAAATGCGCCTCCACCATGACCTACATCAAAAACGATTCCCCGCTTCTGCGCAGTGAAGATGAAGGGTTTTACTTTCCCCGCTTTATCCACTACTGTTTCCCTGTCCTCGAATCCATTAGCGTAAGTATGCGTAAAAATATCTCCCGGTCTTAAATGTTTCATGAAAAGATCTTCGATAGAATTTGGGGGATGATGTTCTCCAAAATCAACTATCACCGGAACATGAGCCAGTTCGCCGGCTTTAACAGCCAGATCTACCTGCGCGAAATCGCCCCAGTAATGCGCCGATTTAATGCCCACGATAATATTGGGAAATTCATGCGTGATCATGTGAGCGGTCATCACCGGATTCATATCCGAAACATCCTGCTCTTCCAAACGTCCATACATACCCGAACCCACAATATTCAGAAAGGCCAGCACCCTTGTTTTAGACCTATCTATCGTTTGCATTTTAAAAAGCCGGAAGTTTTTCCATCCGGACGAACCGGCATCTACCACCGTGGTTACACCGGCTCTGAAAGTAAAACCGTCAGCAGGTAAACCATGAAATCCATTGGCAATATAAGATCCGGGATCAACGCCATGAAAAACATGGGCATGCATATCGATTATACCTGGAGTGATATACATGCCGCTGATATCAATTACTTTTTTTGCTTTGTCGGATGGTAGGTTCGCCGCCACCTGCGAAATTTTCCCGGCTGTTATCGCCACATCCATTTGCGCATCTATTTTATTTTTGGGGTCGATAAGATGACCGCCTTTTAATAAAATATCGATGGACTGACTAAAACTATTAACAGGGCACAGGCAAATAAGCAGAACAAAAAAGCTGATCGTATATAATTTCATCGGAATGTTTGTTGTTTATTAAAACAGGCTGACTGTTTTAAACGTAAGCAATACAATCCATTTCTACCAGCGAATCACCGGGCACACCGCCTTTAGCAACAGCAACGGTTGTACGAACTGGAGGTTTGCTGCCAAACCTGCCC
>JBDTVL010000024.1:0-11687 GCA_040007215.1 Flavitalea sp. | reverse complement strand
GCTGACAGGTATTACGCCTGGTACAGCTAGTCCTGTTACCGGACTGAAGGATGGTTTGTTAAATACCCGTGCAAAAAGATTTAATATGTCGGGCTATGCAGCGCCCGCTATAGAAACCGTGCGTGTAGGTATTATTGGATTAGGCAGCAGGGGCCCCGGCGCCGTTAAAAGATTAAGTATGATCCAGGGCGTGGATATAAAAGCCCTGTGCGATATTCTTCCTGAAGAAACAGAAAAAGCGCAGAAATTGCTGGCAGGCACCGCTCATAAACCCGACCTCTATTCGGGAAATGAAAATGAATGGAAAAAAGTTTGCGAAAGAAAGGATATCGATCTTATCTATATCACTACGCCCTGGAGCTGGCATACGCCAATGGCTGTTTATGCTATGGAGCATGGCAAACATGCGGCCAGCGAGGTTCCTGCCGCTGTAACGCTGGAACAATGCTGGCAACTGGTAGACACTTCAGAGAAAACGAAGAAACATTGTGTGATCCTCGAGAACTGTTGCTATGATTTCTTCGAACTACTCACGCTCAATATGGCCAGGCAGGGATATTTCGGCGAGATCCTACATGGCGAAGGCGCTTATATTCATCATCTGCTGGAGTCTAATTTCGCTAAGGACGGCTATTCCAATATGTGGCGACTGAAAGAGAATTTCCGTAACGGTAACCTGTATCCAACGCATGGACTGGGCCCCGTTGCCCAGGTACTGAATATCAACAGGGGCGACAGGATGGATTATCTTACCGCTATGTCGGGTAACGATTTCATGATGGGTGAAATGGCCAAAGAACTGGCGGCAAAAGATGATTTCTATAAACCTTATGCCGATAAAAAATATCGCGGCAACATGAACACCACTTCCATACGCACCGTGAATGGGAAGACCATCATGTTACAACATGATGTAACTTCTCCAAGACCTTATTCGCGTATACACCTGGTGAGCGGCACCAAGGGAACGGCATTGAAATATCCTGAACCAGGTCGTATTTCAAATTCACATGAAGGCTGGCTTAATGAAGCGCAGATGAAGGAAGTTGAAGAAAAATACCAGCCCGCCATCGTAAAAAAAGTGGGGGAACTGGCTAAAAAAGTAGGTGGACATGGTGGTATGGATTTCCTGATGGACTGGCGCCTGATCGATTGCCTTCGCAATGGACTGCCGCTGGATATTGATGTGTACGACGCGGCTGCATGGAGCTCTATAGCGCCATTAAGCGAAAAATCTGTCGCTAACAGATCCAACTCTGTTAATGTTCCTGACTTTACCGCAGGCTCCTGGAAAACAAATAAACCTGTAGATATATCGCTTTCAACAGGCGGAACTACCGGCGTAATAGGAGTAGAATAAAATATATAATCATTTTTTGAAAAGATCAATCATTTGGGCAACCATTGATTGATCTTTTCATTCATAGCCAGTTCATATACGAACATGTAATCGTTGTTAGCAGTTCCATTGGCCAGGTGATGATGCTGGTTCTGATCTATTACATAAGAAGGAGGGTTGGATAATATCCTTGTTTGTGAAAACACATTTTCATAATTCTTCCTGATATCGCTGAATTGCCGCACATATTTTGCCAGATCTAACTGCGCTTCTTTCTTCGCCGATCCCTCAACTGCCCGATCATATTTTTCCAGCAGCAATAATAATTTAGCAGGATATATTTGTAATTCATTCATCTGGTTCATCAGTTGAATATTGTAAGCGTTACGACGACTTACCTGAAGCGCCTTGACCAGCGTATTCTTTAATACGGCATACCTGGCAACTTCTCCCTTTGCCTTTGCTAGCCTTGTTTTGAGCGTATCGCTCCATACTCCCGGCGATTGTTTTCCCGGCAATTCGAGCAGCGATATTTCCTCCGGATAATTATCGCGTTCGCCTTTTGATATCAGCGCCGTATCCCAGAAGGCTAGTGATTTTTCCAGGCTGGTTTGAAAATCAAACGCTTCACCGCTTAGCGCCGGGCCATAAAAACGATGCCGGAATAAAGCATGAACATCAGCAACTTTTGCATCGGAATAATTCCAGCAGAAAAATGCAAAATCATAAAATCCCCGGAAATAAGTTTCAAAATGAGGAGAGCAATCATCCCAGGCAGTACATAAAATGCCATCCAGTTTCTGATCGGCGGTTATTTTTGAAAATTCTTTGATAGGCTGGAAATTTGAATTTTCGCGCGGCAACATGGCCCACATCGTTTGCGTTGCCGTAGCCGCCATAACTTTCAGGTTATGCGATGCATACCAGTTCACTGCTTTATGGTTACCGGGAATATCCGGATTAGAATAGTTCCATCTCATATACACACACTCTTTTGGGAACAGTGCAATATTCTCTTCCAGTCTGTATTCGTTTTTCTTCCACATCTCTTCTACTGTTTTCGCAGGAAGCTCAGGATCCCAGGTGCTTCTGTACAGGTCGGAAAGTTTAAACAACATATCATCCCAGAATATCGGAATCCGATGATGCGCTATGGCAAACTCGGATACCTTGCTGAGCCACCGCATCTGTAACTGTATTGCTGTAAGTCCTGATTTTTTTGAAAGTTCCGACATGCCCAGATGGCCTACTTCATCACCGCCTATATGTAAATACTTTCCGTAGGGTGTAGCGGCTATCGCGTCTTCATACAGAGAAAACTGAAGCGCATAGGTTTCCGGGTTCATAGGATCGAATGACCAGTCGGAACTGATGGTGTCGCGAAGATTTTTATATTGCTCATGTTTAAGGATGAAGGAAGCATGACCAAGACCCTGAATCAGCGGACTGATCTCGATATTCCGATCTTTGGCATAACGGCTGATCGCCTGAAACTCTTCTATCGATAGGGCATTATCAGATCCTACAAGGGGCGATTTCCGGTAACGGAGTTTGTCTTCCATTTCTACAATGATGGCATTTATTTTTACCGCTGCCAGCCTGTCGATGATATCGTAATAATAATGACCGTTATCGAGATGATGTTTAAGGTCGAGATGTACAGCTCGATAAGCGATATCGGGATAGTCAGTTATTTTTATGCCGGGAATAACTATCTGCTGATCCCTGGCGTCTTCCAGCAATTGCCCTAATGTCTGGCAAGCATAAAATAATCCAGCCTGGTCGCGGGCGGTAATGGTAACCTGTCCTTTACTGATCTCCATCACATATCCTTCTCCCGGGGCGGGAATATTTTTATTGTCTGCAATAACCAGGGTGAGTACGCCTGCTGCGGATTTTGAAGACTGTGGAAGAAAGTCCAATGATTTAGGTAACACTGGTTTCATAGCTGATCCCTGCAGGAAGATAAATTGTAAAGAAGTAGAGCTAATACCTTTATCCATCAGTAGTTCCAGTTCCTGAGGTTGAGGCAGCAATTTAAAATGCTTTTCAAAATCTTTTATATCAGCAGAAAAACTGTATACGCTGCACAGTAAAAAAAATGGCAGAAAAAAATATCCGGATAATTTCATAATCAAACAAATAATAATTAATGAAAGCTAAGTTTTTATTGTATAAATTATCGGGTAACAAATGGCGTTAGTATGTCTTCCGGCGAACTTTCATCTCCTTTGGCTGGTCCATACCAGGTTCCTCCTCCGAATGTGATCACAAATATTTTTGATGGATCACGGGGATCCGGTTCTACCCGTTTGCCCCATTTAAAGTTATACCCTTTTATCCGGCTCCAGGTTTCTCCTTCGTCTTCCGATCTGTAAGCAGATCCATTGAAACCGCAGGCATAATAAGTATTATTCCTGGCATCATAAGTGATGTCATGGATATGCTGATCTTTTTGAATAACCTGTTTCCATGATTTACCTCCATCGGGCGATACAAATATTCCACCGCCGGTATCCGCAGCAAATTTTCCTTTGGAACTTACGCCCCAGGCCGAGAGCAGTAATCTCGCAGGGTTTTTGTCGTTCACTACAATACTGGTTGGGCCATTGGTTCCCTGCGGCATTGTTATTGGCTGCCAGCTTTCAGCGCCATCATCTGAACGGTAAAGCGCGCCATCCAGTTCATTGCCGATGCTGCCATCATCGCTTCTTCGGCTAACGACCAGGAATAGTGAGCCATCTTTATCGCTGCGCGTAATTCTCCAGGCAAATGGTTCGCTGCCGGTTATGCCTTTATTTTTCTGCGCCCATGTTTTTCCTCCATCCGCTGATTTATAAACGCCTTTGCCAAATGCGCAGGCATACAGCGTTCTTGATTGTTTATCGCTGGAAGGATCAATAAGTATATGAGTGAGCGCCGCTTCGCCAATGCTTTCGCTGACAGGTTTCCAGGTAGCGCCGGCATCTTCAGTGATCACTATGCCTCCATCATATTTATTAACGCCATTCTTTCTCCACATCTTAGGCCTGGGAAGGTCATGCACATCGCTCATCACTGCCCAGGCTCTTCCTTTTACTTCCGGATCGAAGGCAAGCCAGTAGGTACTGTTCTGCCAGCGGCGTGGAATGCCATTATTCTGCGTAGCGCTTGACCAGCTTAAAGCTCCGTCCCGGCTTTCCATCAGCCCGATATCTGTATTACAAATGAATGCATGCTGCTTGTCGAAAGGATCGAAATTTATATTGTAACCAGTAGTTACTTCCAGGCCGCGCGATCTCCAGCCTGTAGCAGTTTTATTAGTGTAAGCCTGCTCCCAGGTTTTACCCCGGTTAACGGTTTTTACGGTTCTGCCAAAATCGGTGGCATAGCAGATGTCGGGATTGGTAGGCGATACGCCGATAGAGAATGGATTTTCTCCCCAGGTAGGACCGAACCTTTCATTGATCCAAGCGCTGTTGAAATTTGCCGATGGAATATTTTTATTGCCATTGGCATGCGTAAGAATATCTTTCCAGGCCAGGCTCCAGGTTTTTCCGTAATCGGAACTTACGGCAACGCCAATGAAACTGCTGTCGCCATTTCCCTTCATCCTGTTGTAAGAAACATACACTACTTCAGGATGCCGGGAAGAAGTGGAAACGGTTCTCCATTCCGGGTCTTCTGCGCCTTTAAGGTTATAGGCTGTAAGTCCATCCTGCCTGTTTTCCCAGTTTTGCCCGCCATTATCGGTAAAGAAAATTCCCGATTTAACGCCTTTGGGATCGAAATAAGATTTTCCAGACACGGCATAAATAATAAACTTATTTAATTTGAGGTCGAAGCCGCCGCTATAGGTGATGAATTCGTTAACGTCTTTCGGCGCATGGCTGATCATCCATTTTCCATTGTCCCTGGCCGTTATAGTTCTTTTTCCGGTTATGTAAATCGTTCGGTTATTTTCGGGAGAAGATGGATTGATGAATAAGCTGCTGGCGGCATCCTTCAAAGGATATTCTTTTTCCCAGCTGGCGCCACTGTCATCAGAAGTGTAGAATGCAGGCGATTTATCTACAGCGATAACGGCATATAATTTTTTTGAATCAATGGGGTCGATGGCAAAAGCCTGCACTTCTCTTTCGCCGCCATCGGTGGTGACCAGCGTTTCTTCGGCATGATCGCCTTTGGAAACAATGGACTCAACAATAGCAGGAGAGGGGTAGATCAGCGTCCAGGTAAATCCCTTATCAACACTTTTGAACAAGCCCATGGTTCGTGCATATACCACGTTTGAATCGTTAGGGTCAAAAACAAAATAATCGCCCGAATTATTACTGTGCACATGGTTGCGAAGATTCAGCATTCGCCATGCTTCTCCTCCATCGTAGGTAACATAAGAACCTGTCATATCGCAAACGACAAAAGCGACATCAGGGTTATGAGGACTTACAGAAGGATAGAACATGGCGCCGCCGCCGCCATAGCCAATTGTTTCCCATTTGCCATTTTTTGCAGATGTTTTTTCGCTCCTGGCTATACCATTATTTTCTGATGAAGAAACGCAACCGGCAACCATACTTACAACGAGTAACAAATAGCTAATCCTGTTAAAAAAGGCTAGCCTTTTAAAACTGATGAACCTGTTAAAAAAGCAGATGATTGATAGTGTTTCAATTCGATTCTTCATATAAAACCATTTATAAATGTTCATTTTAATTTTACGGCAAAACCTGGATGAAGCAGGCCTTAAAAAAATCCGGAAACAAAATACAATTAGGAAAGATATCAGGAAAGCAACCTTTACCAAACCCACCTCCAGCTTTAACTATGCATTGCATTGCTGCTGTATATCGCACGCCGAAATTTTAGCGTAGACTGTGCCATACGCTCGATCCGAACGTAGTCAGATAAATTCTTTCATGATCATTCTGATCGATAATTACGCGCTGGCCCCAATGGAAATCATATCCTTTAATTTTTTCCCAGGTTTTGCCGCTGTCATCGCTTCTGTAAGCGGCCTGGTTGAACGTATTACAATATAATCTTCCTGGGTGATAAGGATCTGCGGTAACAGCATATACATATTGCTTATCATCGAAGATCGATTTCCACGACTGGCCTCCATTTTCAGAAAGAAATATCCCTCCCTGCATATCCAGCCGCTCATTTCCGCCCGTGGCGCGGGTTACATCGCCTCCAACCAGGTCGGCGAGGTCAATAGCCGACCAGCAGGCCAGGTACAAACGATCGGGATTGAAAGGATCAACTTCAATGCTATTCGGAAATATCATGCGGTCGCTTACCTTCAGTTTGGTCCATGATTCGGCGCCATCTGTGGATTTGTATACCTGTCCCGGGTAATAATCGCGTCCTTTTTTACCATCCTTGTGAGCAGGGGTAGCGCTGATCGTCAGGAATAAATTTCCATTAGGGGCCAGCGTTATTTCGAAAGCGCAGGTATTCTCTTCTATGCCTTTATTTTTAGGCGTCCATGTTTTTCCATCATCTGTCGATTTAAATACGCCTTTATTATATACAGTGGTATATAATGTACGATTATTGACGGGAGATCTTTTATCCAGTACGATAGAAGTAGCAGGCGAATTGAGGCCCATGCCTTCGTTAACCGGCGTCCAGTTCAATCCTCCATCAAGCGACAGGCAAACGCCGCCCTTGCCGTATTCTTTCCATTTCGGGTTACGCGTCATTTTCCCCCTGGGAAAATCATGCAAGCCCGACCAGACCGACCAAACCTTGTTTTTCACCTCAGGATCGAAAACTACCCAATAACAGGTATTGATCCATTCTACCGGAACGCCATTGGCAGAACGCGTCCAGCTTTTTCCGCCATTGAATGATTGATGATAACCGATATCGGTATAACTGATAGCAATATGCGAACTGTCGAATGGATCAAAGTGGACGCCGTATGCGGTGGTAACATCCATCCCGTTGCTCGTGAAGGAACTGTCGGGCTGAACGATACTGTATATTTGGTTCCAGCTCTTTCCACCATCGATAGTTTTCATGGTCCGGTACCAGTCGGTTACGATAGCAACCTGGCCATCGCGTGGATCCACGCCCACATCCATCAGCCGGATATATTCTCCTCCAAAGGCTTTTTTCGACCAGGCATCGGTAAGATTGACGGCGTCTATGCCATCTTTAACGCCATACTTTCCTGATCCGCCTCCTCCTTTCCAAACCCAGTTCCAGCTCTTACCAGCATCGCCGGTTTTAAGGGCGCCATACCAATATAATAAATGATCGCCCTTTTTTTCTTCATAGCGGTTAGTCACAAGATAGGCCTGCCCTGCGTCAGCTTCAGCGCATGCGATCATCGAATAACTTGGCTTCTTACCCGAACGCTGGTTTACGATAAGCGTGTCCATGATGCGTTCCCAGCTATTGCCCTTATCGGCGGAGGTCCACACTTCACTATACCCAAACTCTTCTTTTATCGGAAGGGAGGGATCATGACGAAGCGCGTAAAAGATCATCCGGTCGCTGTTAGCGAGAGTTCCCGCGGTAAAACAAAGGGCAGGCGCCACAGTGGCCGGGATTTCCTTTCGGGTAAAAGACCAGGATAATTTATTCAGCGTGTATATGGCTCCGGTAGTAAAAATAAATACCTCGTTCTTTGCCGATGAAGAGTTTGTATACAGGTAACTTATTTTTTCCTTCAGATCATTAAATGTCCAGCTTTTCCCGGCATCAGTGGAATAATAAAATACGGATTCCCTGGAAAAATAAAGATGTCCGGGAAGAACCGGATCTATCCGGATATAACTAATGCCTCTTTCCCCGATTTCCTGGGAACTGTCCTTATAGGTTACGTTGAAACTGGCATGATCGCCTTCATACGTTTCGTTTTTGATATCTGCGGCAAAAGGGTACATGCGGTTCCAGGTTTTTCCGCCATCAGAAGATTTGTTGAGGTAAGTGGAGCCTATATAAATGGTATTGGAATCTTTTGGATCATAAGCATAGGCCGATGCGCCATTGGCAAAATTGATCTGCTGGTAAGAAGCGCCGCCGTTTTTAGTGAGGTAGGAGCCTGTCATATCGCAGCGAACCAGGAAATGATCGGAAGAATGATACGAGAAAGTTGGAATAAAAGTGGCTCCTCCTCCTCCGGGGCCTGTTTTTTCCCAACCTTCGTTATTGGCCTTTTGCCGCTGCGGTTGGTTTGCAGGTGCGCACGACTGAAAAATATAAAGGACGCTGAAAATAAAAAGCAAGATCCTTACAACAGGTTTTAGCATGTGCGTGATGTCTGGTTAAATGATGATTGAGACAGTTAAACATAAAGAAACCTTCCGGATAATGAACAATCAAACGTTTGCTCAATTTCTTTTATGGATCACCAGTTTAGACTCCAGAATTATTTTATAATAGGCAATGTTGCCAGCTTCTTCATCCTTGCTTTTCGCGATGAGTTCGAGCAGCGTTTCCATGGCTTTTTGTCCCTGCAGGTAAGGGAACTGTTCTACAGATGCCAGGGGAGAGGTTTCCATATAATTAATGAGCGGGAAATTGGCATAACTCACAATATGGATATCCTTATTTATTCTGAGCTTGAGCTTTTTCAGGAACTGCATCACATCCAGAGCTACATAATCGTTGAAGGTAACGATAGCGGTGGTTTTTCTTTTTGAAGAGACCAACTGGTTTACGGCATCCATTATGGACTTGGAGGTAAGGTCCGTGGAAATGATCAGGGAAGGGTCGTATTTCAATCGGTTCTTACGCATAGCATGAATATATCCTTCCTCTCTGTCCTGCGAAGCCAGTAAGAAGTCCGGGCCATTGATCATGCCTATAGCCCGGTGTCCTTTCTTTAATAGAAAGTCAACTGCTTCGCTGGTGCCTGTTTGCATATTGCAGGCTACATAATGGATGTTCGACATTTTAGGGATCCTGTCGAAAAATACTACCGGTATATTAAATTTCTTCAGGCTTTCAAAATGATCGTAGGTTCGGGTGTTCTTAGAAATGGATACCAGTATACCATCCACCCTGTGGTGTTTCATGGTTTCAATGATCTGTTTTTCTTTTTCCTCATCATCATGCGATTGCGCCAGCAGCACCGTATAATTATTCATAGAGGCAAAATCTTCAATACCGCTGATGGCCTCCGAAAAAAAAGCTTCCGATAATTGAGGCACTATCACGCCAATAGTGAAGGTTTTCCGTTGCTGGAAAAAAATAGCCGTCTGGTTAGGTTCATAATTGAGTTCCTTAGCCAATTGCTGCACCCTTTTCTTGGTGCGCAGACCGATACTTGAATGATCGTGCAGCGCCCGTGATACGGTTGAAATGGAGATATTCAGCTTTTTAGCGATCTCTTTAATGGTGATGATCTTTCCTGACATGAAGCTTCTTTTGAACAGATGAAAGCGCAAACGGTTGCGGTGATAAATGTCCGCTAAATAAACAGATTTTGACGTTGATATGGCTAAATTGCCTTCTTTCCGTAAATATAAAACTTCTATCTAACACCTTATTGTAAATACATTTGCATCAGCATGTATCTGTTTTGTGAATAAGTAAACTGCGTATCAACACATGAGAAGATCATTATTGTTATCCGGACTGGCGCTTTTATCACTGTTTTCTTTCTCCCAGCAGAAAGCAACCATAAAAGAATACGCAAAAATTTTTACTACTTACCCATTCTCCGATCCCGATCCGATCCCGGAAATGGGAAAGATTTATCCTTATTACCGTTTTGATGGCTATGCCAGTACTGCTGTTCAGAAAGCCTGGAAAGTGGTGGAACTGGAAAATGATTATATCAAAGTTATGATTCTTCCGGAGGTGGGCGGCAAGATATGGTCAGCCATTGAGAAATCGTCAGGCAAATCTTTTATCTATTATAACAAAACCGTTAAGTTCCGCGATGTGGCCATGCGGGGTCCTTGGACCAGCGGCGGTATAGAAGCCAATTATGGCATCATTGGGCACACGCCTAATTGCGCCACGCCGGTAGACTATACCACTTTTACTAGAAGCGATGGAAGCGTTAGCTGCGTGATCGGCGTTTTTGATCTGCTCACACGTACTTCATGGCGCGTGGATATTAACCTCGGGAAAGACAAAGCTTATTTTACCACCAGTTCTTTCTGGTATAATTCGTCGCCTATGGAACAACCATATTATACCTGGATGAATACAGGGTTAAAGGCCAGCGGAAACCTCCAGTTCATTTATCCCGGAACAAAATATATAGGCCACGAAGGAGAATATGCAGACTGGCCCATCAACAAAGAAAATGGGAAAGACATTTCCTATTACGAAAACAATAATTTCGGCGAATACAAATCGTATCATGTGTTTGGAAAGTATAGCGATTTTTTTGGCGCTTACTGGCACGATGAAGACTTCGGCATGGGCAGGTATTCGCACCATGACGATAAAGCCGGAAAGAAAATATGGATATGGGGTTTGTCGGGACAGGGAATGATCTGGGATAAATTACTCACCGATACCGATGGACAGTATGTGGAAGTGCAGAGCGGCCGGTTATTTAACCAGGCCGCAGAAGGCAGTACCTATACGCCTTTTAAACATACAGGCTTTATGCCTAACTCCACCGATACCTGGACCGAATACTGGTTCCCGGTAGTAAAGACAAAAGGATTTGTAGCCGCCAATAATTACGGTTCGCTAAATATCAAACCGGAAAACGGTTCGTTGAAAATATTTTTCTCCCCGTTACAATCTATAAACGATACGCTAACTATTGCTGATGGATCGGAGGTTATATATTCAAAATTATTGACGCTAAAAGCGCTGCAGTTATTTACTGATTCAGTGAGCATAAAAGGCCGAACTTCTAAACTGCTGGTAACGCTTGGCAAATCAAAATTGCAGTATGATGCCAGCCCGGAAGCTAATAATATCAGCCGTCCCGTGGTAACGCCAGCCGATTTCGACTGGACTTCCGGCTATGGATTATATCTGCTGGGAAAAGAGTTTATCCGTCAGCGTTTTTACCAGCAGGCAGAAGAAAAACTAAGGGCATCGCTGAAAAAGGAACCTTATTACATGCCGGCATTGACCGACCTGTCGATGGTTCTTTACCGAAACATGCAATATGCAGAAGCGCTAGAATCGGTAAAAAAATCATTATCTGTAGACACGTATGATCCTGCTGCTAATTATTATTACGGATTGATCAACCTGGCGCTGGGAAATAATACTGACGCCAAAGACGGCTTCGATATGGCCGCTATGGGCGTAGAATACCGAAGCGCCGCTTATACCTCGTTGTCAAAAATTTATTTAAAGGAAGGTAAATTAACCGAAGCCGCAGCTTATGCGCGCAAAAGTATCGACTTCAATAAATATGCTATTGACGCCTACC
>JBDTVL010000023.1:0-11725 GCA_040007215.1 Flavitalea sp. | reverse complement strand
ACCTCAAAAGGCACGGTGAGGTTTCCGCTGGATAAAGCGCTGCCTATTGGCCTTATTAAGTCAATTGTGAAGTACCGAATACAACAAAACAGGGAAAGGGCCGAAGAGAAACTGGGAAAGAAAAAATGAATATACTTAAGGAAGAATACCGGATCTTCCTTAATATCCAAAAACAGCGGCCAGGGGCCTAAAGCTTTGAAGAACTGACCTCTTAAAATCTTTAATGAGCTGGAAACCAATACTGGTAAGTGATTTGGGCAGATCTATCCATGGGCGGGAAATAAAACGTTTAATTGACAACCCTCTCTCGAAGCAGTAAAATTTATTGTCTATTTAGCAATATCTATATATATTTAGAAAATTTTCAGTTTGAAAAAACTGGTAGCCATAACACTGCTTTTAATTCACTTCTTTAACCTTGCGGGATACCTGTTCCTGTTCTGGTATCTTAGTATAGAGTCCAATAAGCAGGCTGTATCTATCATTGATAAGCATCAGTATAAAACAGAAGATCTTATAGAGGTCAAGGTTCCCGTTAATATGCCTTATGTTTCCAACTGGAACGATTATGAACCTTTTGAAGGAGAAATAATTCTTAATGGCATTCACCGGAACTATGTTAAAAGAAAAGTTTCGGATGATACGTTATACCTGCTTTGCCTACCCAATAAGCAGCGAGATAAATTACTTGTAGCGAAAAATGACTTCAGTAATAAAGTCAATGACGTTAATGATCCTGATAAGAAAACTGATGGCCAGGTAAAAAAGATCAATCTTATAAATACTTATTATTCTCCTCTCGCAGAATACTGTTTAAACACTCCGGAAATTATTCAGACCAGGATTTCCATTAGCCTTATTCCTTCCCTGCATCATTCTTTTATAGATGAAGATGGCCGGCCGCCGAAGATGAATAGTTAACCAAGGTTATCTATTTATTTATTCAAAATCAAAGCAGCTATGCCATACATTCCCCTGGAGAAACATCTCCCGGGCATTACCGGTCTTTTGGAATACCGTAAAGATACGGCCCAGCCAATCCGGGAACTGACCCAGTTTTTATTAAGAGGACCCAATTCTTTATCACAGGGAGAGCGCGAACTGATCGCTACTATTGTATCGAGCGGAAATGAATGCACTTTTTGCACTACAGCGCACACGGCGGCCGCAGATAAACTATTGGGCGAAACAGACACTTCCCAAAAAGTTAAAGAAGATATCGGGACTGCCCCCGTTTCCGATAAGATGAAAACCCTGCTCAACATTGCCTCCATGACCAGGGAGAATGGCAGATCGGTGACGCCGGAAGCCATTGAACAAGCGAAATCCGCAGGAGCTTCAGATGTGGAAATTCACGATACAGTTTTGATAGCCGCGCTTTTTTGCCTGTACAACAGGTATGTAGATGGATTGGCCACTGCCCTTCCCAAAGACAATAGCTATTATGATGTGTTGGCGGAAAGGCTTACTACGACTGGCTATGTACGACCGCCTCAGGGTTTTGGCTATCTGAAAAAATAAACTCTTTTAACCCCCATCAATAATATATCATGAAATTTATTTCTACCCTGGCGTTGCTGTTAACGATAGCAACCTATTCATTTGGCCAGGAAACCAAAATAACAGGCTCTGTAGCCGATGCATCAACTAAAGAGCCTGTTAGCAGCGCCAGCATAACTGTAAAAGGAAAAAATGCCGGAACTATATCCAACGACAAAGGAAATTTTTCTTTAAACGTATCAAAACTTAAATTTCCGCTTACTATAATTGTTTCCTCTGTAAGTCATCTGGAAAAAGAAATAGCGATTGCTTCACCGCAATCATCTATAAACATATCGCTGGAGCAGAGAACAGCGCTGAATGAAGTGGTGGTATCTGCTTCAAGGATCAGCGAAAGTATTCTTCAGTCGCCGGTAAGCATTGAAAAAATGAGTTACCAGGCTATTAAAGAAACGCCGTCGCTGAGTTTTTACGAAGGGCTTCAAAGCCTGAAGGGCATGGAAATGTATAGCGTTGGACTGGGCATCAAAACGGTTAATACCAGGGGCTTCAACGGAACGTCCAATGCAAGGTTTCTTCAATTGATCGATGGGGTAGACAATCAGCCTCCCGGTCTTAATTTTCCCATTGGAAATCTTTTTGGCGTTTCAGATATTGACGTAGAAAGCGCAGAACTTATACCCGGCGCAGCTTCTGCATTGTATGGTCCTGCCGCATTCAATGGTATGCTGAGCATTCGTACAAAGGACCCTTTTAAATACCAGGGATTATCGATTCATTTGAAAACAGGACTTAATCATCTGGGAGAAGATTTTGCAAAGCCCCAGGCGGTGAATGATATATCTATTCGTTATGCTAAAGCATTCAACGACAAATTCGCCTTTAAGATCAACCTGGGATATTTTAACGGGCTGGACTGGTTTGCGAATAACTACACAGATATCAGCGCCGGTACGCCTGCTGATAAACGCGGCCCCAATAATCCTGGTCGTGATGCGCTGAATATTTATGGCGATGAAGTGTCAAGAACGCTTCCAGGTATTGGTTTGGTATCCAGGACAGGTTATGAAGAAAAGGACCTGATGAATTACAATACCTATAGTTTTAAGGCCAGCGCCTCTCTTCAATATAAAATAAATGACAAGGTTCGTTTGATCTATCAGTATAACCGCGCACAGGCGCTTGCCTGTTTTACCAGCAGCGCACGCATGAATGTAAATGGTTTTGTATTGTCTAATCACCGGCTGGAACTGAGAAGCGATAATTCTTTTATCAGGGTATACAGCGCGGCTGAACAATGCGATAATGGGTATAATACCAGGACGCTCGGGCAGTTTATCAACCGCTATTGGGTAAAGGATCTTGATGGCAATACTGTCGCTCCGAATGTCGCTGATAATACCTGGTTCACCAGGTATTCTTCGGCTTATAATGGAGGCATTAATGGCGTTGCCGGGGCCGATCATAACGCAGCAAGAGCATTTGCCGACCAGGGCAGACTAATACCCGCCACTGACGCTTTTAATGAAACGAGGGACGGGATCACCCATAAGTATGGAACACAGGGCGCAGGGATATACAGTCATAATAAATTTTATCATGCAGATGGACAATACGATTTCAAGCAGATAAAATTCATTGAACTGCTTGCGGGTGGCAGTTTCAGGTATTATGATATGCATACCAATGGCACTTTGCTGGATGATAAAGATAAAAAAATAACGATCCGTGAATCCGGCGCCTTTTTACAGGCAGGAAAAAGATTGCTGGATGAAAAATTAAAATTGACAGCCTCCATACGGTATGATAAAAACGAAAATTTCAAGGGAAGTTTTACGCCCCGTTTTTCCAGTGTGTATGCTATCGCTAAGAATCATTATTTCCGCGCCTCTTTCCAGACAGGATTCAGAAACCCAACGCCTGTTGATCAATACATCAAGTTAAATGCAGGTCCGATCACTATTCTTGGCGGCGCCCCTAATAACAGTAAGGGATTGAATGTATATGAAAATTCATTTACTGCCGCCTCGGTAGGACAATTCACTTCCGCCTATAATACTGCGGTTGCCGGCGGTGAAGGTCAGTCGGATGCTATAGAGGCTAACAAACATTTCTTGGTAAAATCCAATGTTCAGTATATAGCGCCTGAAAAGCAAAATGCTTTTGAAGTAGGGTATAAGGGTTTAATCAACAACAGACTTTCTATCGACATCAACTATTACTATAGCCGGTATTCTAATTTCATATTAAATACGGTGGTGGTTCGTCCACAGAGCGCTGTGATGGAAAATGGAGCGATCAATTCTGCCGCTGCAGGCGATATTCTCAATGGCGGCGTTCAGTCGTTCCAGTTATATACCAATGCTACCGCTAGAGCATCGGGCCAGGGCGCAACCATGGGGTTGGGTTATAGCCTGAACAAAGGATATACCGTGGGTGGAAATATTACGTGGTCTTCATTTATTCTAGGAAACGCCGACGCAACGAAAGTGGCGCCGTTCAATACTCCGGAATGGAGTACCAATCTAAGTTTTGGGAATTTAAATGTATATAAGAATTTCGGATTCAACGCTGCCTGGCATTGGCAGGATAATTTCCAGTGGTACGGTCCCTTTAATGGATTGCGACCCGGACCTGTAAATGCTTATTCACTGGTAGATATACAGATCAATAAAAAACTGCCAAAAGCAAATGCGATGATCAAGATCGGCGCCAGCAATGTTCTCAACAATCATGTATACACTGCGTATGGATCTCCAAGCATCGGGGGTCTTTATTATGTAGCGTTGACCTTCGATGACCTGTTAAACTAAAATCATCACATGCAGAAACAATCCGGCTTACACCTGGCTTTGCTGTTTGCCATTTGTTTTTTATGCAGTGCGCTGGGGGGAACTGTTTCCACGCTGATGTCGGTATACCTTCCTGTGGCAGTAAAAGATCTTTTAGGCGATACGCCAAAAGAAGAATTGAACAGTATCAGCGCTTTCATTAATGCGCTCTTTATTTTCGGATGGGCATTGGGTGGATTTACCTGGGGGGTTATCGGAGATAATTTGGGACGAAAAAGAGCGCTGCTGCTGGCCATAACCTGTTATGGATTATTTACAGCGCTTACCGGGTTCCTGAATAGCTGGGGAGGCGTGGTATTCTGCAGGCTCATGAGCGGTTTCGGCGTTGGCGGCGTTGCTGTTTCTTCTTTTACTTTATTAACTGAAGTATGGCCACAGAAAAGCAGGCAGGTATTTATAGGTATACTATCAATAGCCTTCCCGGTAGGTATTTTTTCTGCAGGACTGATCAATTACCTGTTCAGTTCCTGGAGAGAAGGTTTTTTAGTGGGACTAATTCCGCTGGCCCTGGCCATCATAGGCGCGTTCGTGATCCGCGAATCGGAAAAATGGATAACCGACCGGCAGGAGAATACTTTTCGGGAGAGCAAATTTAAAACGATGTTCTCGCCGGCGCATCGAAGAGATGTGATCAGCAGCGCCGCTATTTACGGAACCATGCTGATCAGCCTCTGGGCGATATTTTCCTGGCTTCCTACCTGGATCCAGAGTTTAATTACCGGCGCCGATGCGCATAAGGAAAGAGGATTATCTATGATGCTTTTAGGAATGGGTGGACTGGCCGGAGGTTTTTTCTCGGGATGGATAGTTAGGGCAATAGGTCTGCAGCGGTCTATGACCATCGGCTTTGCCACCTGCGCGGTATTGTCTTTCGTTCTTTTTAAAAGCAATAATGAATTTTCACCAATCATATACCTTGAAATAGGCGTGTTATCTATATTTTTCGGGTTGAACATGGGTATTCTATCCGCTTATATTCCGCAGTTATTTCCTACTTCTATTCGCGCTACCGCAACAGGGTTTTCTTTAAATATCGGCCGGGTGCTTACCGCGATCGGCGTTTTATTTGTTGGGGTACTGGTAACCGTTATGGGCGGATATGGAAATGCGCTGATGGTATTTTCAATGATATTTATTATCGGATTGTTTGTTGTACTATTTGTTAAACCAAAATAAATAAAATTATCATGGCTTATATTAATGTTGCTGAAGGTGTGCCGGGTATTCGCAGCCTGGTGTTATTCAGACCCGAAACAGGAAAGCATCTGTATGATCTTGCACAAGTATTGTTACGCGGTCCTTCGCCTTTGTCAGAAGCGGAGCGTGAAATTATCGCCGCCTATGTATCGAATAGAAATAATTGTAAATTCTGTACCTACAGCCATGCCGCGGCGGCAAGAGCTTTGCTGGGCGCGGAAGAACAATTAATGGATGATGTGCTGAATGATACAGATACCGCTGAAATCAGCGGCAAAATGAAAGCCCTGCTGAATATCGCGGGAAAGGTACAGATATTGGGCACGGAAGTAAAACCGGAAGATATTGAGGCTGCCCGAAAAGAAGGCGCCAATGACCTGGATATCCACGACACCGTATTGATTGCAGCGACATTCTCTATGTATAATCGTTATGTGGATGGACTGGCCAGCTTAACGCCGCCGGATCGTTCCGATTACGTTGACATGGGAAAGCGTCTGGCAGAAAAAGGATATGCAGTTCCTCAACCACCATCTAAATCTGAAACAGCTAAAAACTAATGTATGGCGCATATTGATCTGCTAAACGAACAACCCGGCATCCGGGGACCAATGGCTTATAGTCCTGAAACCGCTAAGCCCCTGAATGAGCTGGCGGAAATTCTTTTAAGAACAGGCAATAGTACCCTGACCAAGGGCGATAGAGAACTTATCGGCGCTTATGTATCTTACCTGAATGATTGTTTTTTTTGCCAGAGCGTTCACGGCGCTATGGCAGGTCATTATATGGAATGTAATATTGAACAGATAGAAAATATCAAGAAGGATTTTATGGCTGCAGATCTTTCTGATAAAATGAAGTCACTGCTTACCGTTGCCGCCTCGGTTCAGAAGGGAGGAAAATATGTTACTAATGAACAAATTGAAGATGCTAAAGCTAAAGGGGCAACCGATAAGGAAATTCATGATACGGTATTGATTGCCGCGGCTTTTTGTATGTTCAACAGGTATGTAGATGGACTGGCAACATGGGCGCCAACAGACACGGCATTTTATGTGAACCGTGCCCCTATGAGGGCAGCCGATGGATATATCGGATCGGTATCTGTAAAATAATCAATGACTGATAAAAACCAGTAATGCATTTCTGCGGGGAATGTATTAATGGTTTTGCTTTATGAGACAAGCTCCTGTTAAAAGTTTACGGATGGAATAGCGCAGGCAATGCGGGGTTATCAACTTCCTTTAAAGGAAGCAAGACCTGCATTTCATAACCTTCTCCTGGGTTTGAGAATAGGTCAACGCTTCCTCCTAATAATTCAGCGCGGCTTTTTATATTGATCATGCCAACGCCTGATGTTTGTTTAGTAAGATCGCAGCCCCGGCCATTGTCAGAAATAATCAGTTTGATTACTCCTTCTTTATTAACAAGATCAATCGTTGCCTTGTTGGCTTTAGAATGCTTGATAATATTATTAAATTGTTCCTGTATGATCCTGAAAATATTAAGTTGAATATTTTCATCCAGCGTTTCTTCAACAATATCCTGGTGATGAAATTCAACTACGAGAGGATGTACCATAGTCATATCATCTAAAAGGTTCTGAATGCTTTCTACCAGGCCCAGAATCAAACCGGGTTTTGATAGCGTTTGAGAGATATTCCGGATTTGTTTGATAACGTTAACTATGTACTTGGTGGATTTATTAAGACAAGCATCCCTGTTTTTTCTGTCTGTTCTTGCCATTTCAATGTATAATTTGGCAGCGCCGAGAACCTGGTTCACGTTATCGTGCATTTCTTTTCCGATATCGTTTCTTTCTTTTTCCTGCGCCGCTAAAACGGCCTTGGTCATTTCTGTATGTCTCGACAACCTTTCTCCCGCCAGGGTATCCTGGAGCAATACTTTATCAGTGATATCGCTTTCCAGCGTGAAGTATTGTTCACACTCGCCATTTTCATTAAAGAGCGGCTGACCCTGGATATGCACCCAATATTCACGACCCGATTTGCTGTAATTGATTATGTCGCAATCAAAGGGTTGTTTGTCTTGCATTTTTTGTTTTAAATACTTGATGGTCGCTGTATTAGTTTTTCCTCCATTCAAAAAAGTGTTAGGATTTTTGCCCATGACTTCCTTCAATTCAAATTCGGTGATACGGGTAAAAGCGCTATTGACCCAGGTAATTTGTTGGTCTATGTTCGTGATAATTACGGCGCTTGCGGTTTGCCTGGCAATCAATCCTAACATTCTTTCGGTTTTCAACAACTGAGCCTCGGCGGTTTTTCTGGCCGTAATATCCAGGGTGGCTCCTATCATCCTGGTTGCCTTTTTTCCATCTTCGTAAATAATATGCGCTCGGTCATGTACGTAAGCATAATTTCCATCGGCTTTTTCAAACCTGTATTCGTCCTCCCACAAACTGCTAGCGCCTGCGGTGAGCATCATATTTAAGTTGACGAGAACGCGTTCTTTATCTTCGGGATGCAGCCTGCTTTCCCAAAAAGTTTGAGGTATGAGGGCATTCTCTATTGGATATCCAAAAACCCTTTTATGGCCGCCGTCGATCCAGAATATTTCGCTGGTTACCAGGTTCCACTCCCATAAGCAGTCGTTCGTGATTTCAGTAACAAGTTTATATATTTCATTTAGCGTTTTCAATTGTTGTAGCGGATGGACGGAAGATGCATTAATTACCGGTTCGATAATGGATTTGAAGGATACGGATAAAGACTGGTTGTAATTAAAAATAATTACATCGAGCCAAAGTCCTTTTTCGGCCCAGTATTCTTCAAAGTGAATGGGAGTGTTCTCCCGGAAAGCTTTGTGATAGGATGTGTAGAAGTTTAATGGAATGTAGTCGGCGAATATTTCCCAGATATTCTTACCAATGATATCGGCTGAGCGGACGCCAAGAATTTTTTCAGCGGCTTTATTCCAGTATTCAACTTTCCACTTATGATCGATGGTAAAGAATCCGTTGGTTATTGTTTCTGTAATAGGTCTCCATGGGAAACCCTCCCTGGCACCAGTTTCCACTGAGCTACTAACATGAGAAAGAAAGTTAACGTTCATTTCTTCTATTATATGATAAAAATTCTTCGGGTACGAATATTTATCCTCTATAGACAGGGCTATTTATTCTCATTTTTTATAATGGTCAGGATCATCTTAAACCTTCCATTGGGATTTATATAATGCGGGGCATGCGCCGGAATAATAATTCCCTGACCTGATTCCAGCGTATGCGCTATTTTGTCTATAACGATCTCAGCCTTTCCTTCAATGATCTGAGAAAAAGTGTCAAAAGGAGATGACTTTTCCGTTAATCCCTCCCCGCTATCAAAGGACATCACACTAATGTTTCCAGTCGACTTCTTGATAATCGTTTTCGTCACTACTGCATTGGGAACATATTCGATTATCTCTACAATAATGTGCGATTTCGATTTTTCTAATTCACGCCCATTAGAGATTTTATTGTCTTTTAATTCCTTGTTGGACGTTAGGTTATTATTTGAACTCATAACTTTAAATATCGAATGCTGAATAGATGGATGGCTTTAATGGAACTACAAATCTCTTCTGCCTCATGGAAGTAGATTCACTAAATGGCAGGTAAAATTCTATTAGCAGGCAGTAATTGTAGTCATGGCGAAGATGGCGATTCTTTTGCCAATAGAGTTACATACATTATTAAAAAACTTACATTATTCACACTTTTATGTAAAAAATGTAATATTTTAGATATTCTATAGATTATCTGATCTGCCAACTATCCTGAAAGTATCTTGTGTACGATCTTTAGTTTATTACCCTTTGTAAGATCAATGCGTTAGTACATATTCCATTCCCTCCAAAAGATAAGGCGTGAAACTCTATATTAAGTATATGGTCAGCCTTCGTTGCAAGATGATTGTGATGGAGGAGCTGAAAAAAATTGGACTGCAACATGAGGCGGTGGATCTTGGGATGGTTGAAATTCCCGGGAACATCTCGCATGAACAGCGTACAGCGTTAAATGCAAGCCTGTTAAAGTCGGGCTTGGAACTGCTGGATGATAAAAAAGCTATACTGATCGAAAGAATCAAGAATGTGATCACTGAAATGATCCATTATTCGGATGAGATCCCAAAAACCAACTATTCCATTTATATAAGCGACAAACTGCAATACGATTATGCTTACCTGTCTAACATTTTTTCGGAGGTAAAGGGCATCACTATACAGCAATTCATCATTATTCACAAAATAGAAAGAGTTAAAGAATTGTTGCTGTACGACGAACTCAATCTCACTGAAATTTCTTATAAGCTTCATTATAGCAGCGTGGCGCACCTCTCTAACCAGTTCAAGAAAATTACCGGGCTCTCTCCTTCTTTTTTTAAGCAATTGAAACAAAAACGTAAGGACAACCTCGAAAACATATGATATGTGTAATAGTTTTCGGTAAAAGTGTAAGATTACGACTTCGTTTGAACTGACCTTTATACTGTCTCTTAAAGATTATTGGCCGCCTCATTTATTAATAGCGCTTCATGAAAAACCAGAGTGACAATAACGAAGTTGCAAAGGGAGAATCGCATATGGTGGTAGAAATTATTGAATACCTGCCCAATGCCATTGTCATTAAAACCATCATTAAAAAATCAACGGGTAATATTACTGTTTGTTCACTGGATGCCGGGGAAGAACTGTCGGAGAAGGTCTGCCCGTTCGATACCTATATCCAGATAATTGATGGCGCAGCCGAGTTGATGATCGACCTTAAATTGGTTAACCTTCGGTTAGGAGAGGGCATTATTATACCTGCTCATGTAAAACACCATTTCATCGCTAAAGAGCAATTCAAGATGATCTCTACCATCATCAAAAGCGGCTATGAAAATTTTTAGCATATCTGCAAAGCAATAATTGTATGAAAGCAACAGAAGAAGTTCCGGGCCTTATAGCGCCGGAAGGTAAAAAAATACAGGGATCAGTTACAGCATACGAGGTTTTGGGCATGCCGCCGAGGAGAAAACAATGAAAGTTATTATAGAAATTTAATTTAGACCGGTAAGATCACTTTAACGGCCTGCCGGGCAATAAGCATCCAGCGGCCCTTTGTCTTTTGCCATACCATCAGCGTTAGCAGGTGAGCCTCGCCGGGTTTGCCCTTATCGGCCGTTTTAGCGTCAAGTTTATTGCGGACAATGGCCGTATTGCCGAAAATTTTTATCGTTTGCGCGCTTAGATCCATAGTAACGAAATCGTACTCACCGGTTGATAATTTCTGAATCAGCTCCTCTTTACTTTCTATGTTTGCATTAGAGTGACCATAGCTAACCTGGTCGGACAGCAGCTCTTTAAGCGCTGATGCATTAGCATCTACAATTGCTTTTCTTAATGACTCCACTACGGCGGTGATTTCTTTTTCTTTCCTTGATTGAGCAGAAGAAATTACATAAGCTGAAATGAGCAAAACTAAAAGATAATAGCGTTTCATATGCTAGATTATTTTATGTACGATGCGTTTTTACACTAACTGACTGATGGTTACCTGCTCTGATTTTCTGGTAAGCAGGTGGATGATGGTCCAGGCGGCTAAATAAGTAAATCCGCAGATGGTGAATAAGAGGTTATACCCTGCCGTTATATTTCCGCCTGCTTTATAGCTGTCCAGCAGGCTGCCTACCAGTATAGGAAATAATATACCTCCAAGGGCGCCTGCCATCCCTCCTATTCCCACTACCGAGCTTACGGCTTCTGTGGGAAAAAGATCCGATGCTATCGTAAATACATTGGTAGCCCAAGCCTGGTGGGCGGCCACGGCAAGACTGATCAGCGCCACAGCGACCCATGCATTGGGGGCAAACTGGGCAAGGATAATAGATATCTCAAGAATGGCAAATAACAGCAGCGATGATTTTCTTGCTTTAAGTACTGGCCACCCTTTTTTTATTAATAGCGAGGACAAATAACCGCCGCCAATGCTACCAATGGTTGTTGCCGCATAGATGATCATTAACTGGAGACTTGGTTTTTTTAAATCAAGACTGAAAGTAGATGAGAAATAAGAAGGGAGCCAGAAAAGAAAAAACCAATAGATAGGGTCTATAAGTCCTTTGCCCGTAATAAAGGCCCATGTCTGCGGAAGCGTAAATAATTTCCGCCATTTAATATTGAGCTTAATG
>JBDTVL010000022.1:0-11787 GCA_040007215.1 Flavitalea sp. | reverse complement strand
GGTTTGATAACCATATTGGTTCCAGCGCTTTTAATGCAAATGAACCAAAAGCAATGGTAGCTCCTCTTTTAGCTACCTGGCGGATACGACCTTTCTGCGCTTTCCTGTGTTTGCTTCTTTTAGGTTGTAACATGTATAGAAATTAAAAATGTAAAATTAAAAATGTATCGCTTCTT
This sequence comes from Flavitalea sp., assembly GCA_040007215.1. Classification (GTDB taxonomy): domain Bacteria; phylum Bacteroidota; class Bacteroidia; order Chitinophagales; family Chitinophagaceae; genus Flavitalea. Next base: position 11,611 of record JBDTVL010000022.1, on the reverse strand, counting down.
CCAACCTCTTCTCTCCTCCGGCGCAATTACCTGCGCGCATCACGACGTGGACCACCGGGACCGCCTGGGGTACCGCCACCTCTCCTGTCATCACCGCCTCTTCTGTCTCCACCGCCGCCGCCTCTTCTGTCGTCGCGCCTGTCAGGTCTTTCATCTCTTCTTGCTCCCCTGTCGCCAGTGGCTTCATTCTTACCGCCAACAAAATTCGGGTTAAGGTCTCTCTGTCCAAGCACTTCGCCTTTGCAGATCCATACCTTAATACCTATTTTTCCATAAACCGTTAAGGCAAATACATTCGCATAATCAATATCCATACGCAGTGTATGCAATGGCGTACGACCCTGTTTAATCTCTTCAGAACGTGCAATTTCAGAACCGCCCAAACGACCGCTCACTTTGATCTTGATACCTTCAGCGCCCATACGGAGAGATGAAGCGATCGCCATCTTGATAGCGCGTTTGTAATTGATACGGTTTTCTATCTGGCGGGCAACCGTATCTCCAACGATCATCGCATCCAGTTCAGGACGACGAATTTCGAGGATATTGATCTGCACATCTTCTTTACCGGTCAGTTTCTTAAGTTCTTCCTTGATACGGTCAACCTCGCCGCCACCTTTACCTATGATAATACCAGGTTTGGAAGTATGAATAGTAACGATCAGTTTATTGAGCGTACGTTCGATAACAATCTTGGATATACCGCCTTTGTTGATACGTGCATTCAGGTATGTCCTGATTCTGTTGTCTTCGATAAGTTTGGTAGAAAAATCTCTTTTATTACCATACCAGTTCGATTCCCAACCGCGGATGATCCCTAACCTGGCGCCTATAGGATTTGTTTTCTGACCCATATTATGGTTTAAGTATTTTTTTAGTCAATTTATTTTTTAACATCAACAGCCAACGTAACATGGTTACTGCGTTTGCGCAAACGATATGCCCGTCCCTGAGGAGCCGGCAACATCCTTTTAAGCGTACGTGCGTTATCAACAAAAATTGTTTTTACAACAAGGCCTGCATCTGCGGCATTGGTTCCTTCATTTTTCTGCTGCCAGTTGCTGATCGCGCTTTTCACCAGTTTTAATAATGGGGTAGCTGAATGCTGCGGATGGTGTTCAAGCAAAGCCAGGGCTTTCTCTACTTCCATTCCACGGATCACATCTGCCAGCAAACGCATTCTGCGGGGCGATGTTGGATAATTTCTGAGTTTCGCTATTGCTTCCATGATTATAAGAAAGTTATTATTAGATTATGCCACTTTTTTACTGGAGTGTCCTTTGAAATTCCGCGTTGGCGAAAACTCGCCCAGTTTATGTCCTACCATGAACTCTGTAACATAAACAGGAATGAATTTATTACCATTATGTACAGCAAATGTATGCCCTACAAAATCAGGAGTAATAGTTGACCTGCGACTCCAGGTTTTGATCACGCCCTTTTTCGACTTGCCTTCATTTACGGCCAATACCCTGTTCTCCAGTTTGGCGGCTACATAAGGACCTTTTTTAATTGAACGACCCATAGTGTATTATTAATTTGATAGTGTTAATGATTACTTGGCCAGTTTTTTACCCTTCTTCGTCTGGATGATCAGCTTATCGCTGCCCTTTCCTTTCTGTCGTGTTTTAAGACCTCTTGAGTACTTGCCCGTCCTTGAACGTGGCTGACCGCCTGATGCCTTTCCTTCACCTCCACCCATCGGGTGATCCACAGGGTTCATGGCAACGCCTCTTGTACGGGGACGAATACCTTTCCAACGGTTACGGCCTGCTTTACCCATCATTTCCAGGCTATGATCGCTATTGCTCACCACGCCAACCGTAGCGTAACAATTGATCAGCACTTTTCTTAATTCGCCGGAAGGCATTTTCAGCACTGCGTACTTTTCTTCCTTATTGGTCAACTGGGCAGAAGCGCCGGCGCTGCGAACCAGCTTGCCGCCCTGTCCGGGTTGCATTTCAATATTATGGATGTTTGTACCTAATGGTATATTCTTCATCTGCAAAGCATTTCCTATTTCAGGAGCAACTGCATCGCCCGATAAAACAGAAGAGCCTACCTGCAAACCCTGGGGAGCCAGGATATATCTTTTTTCGCCATCAACATAATGAAGTAATGCGATAAAGGCAGTACGGTTCGGATCGTATTCAATAGTAGCTACTGTACCGGGAACGCCATTTTTGTTCCTCTTGAAATCAACGATACGGTACATTTTTTTGTTGCCGCCGCCCCTGTAACGCATAGCCCTTCTACCCTGGAAGTTTCTGCCCCCTGTAGAGGATGTCTTTTCAAGCAGGCTTTTTTCCGGGGTATCGGAAGTTATTTCAGCATAGGCATTACCGATTCTCCATCTGGTTCCGGCAGTGATCGGTTTATATTTCTTTAACGGCATGTTCTGAATCTTTTCTGTTTACAATATTGTCAATGATTTGCGGCTATTGACAAGCCATACATTTAAGTTCTTTATGCTTATATGTTTGAATAAAGGTCTATGGTTTCACCTTCAGCCACTTTAACATAAGCCTTTTTGAAAGACGGTTTCCTTCCGGAGATAAAACCAGCCTTTGTAAACTTTGATTTGGCTTTACCAGGAACTACAACCGTGTTAACGTCAATAACATTAACGCCGTAGAAACCTTCAATAGCCTTTTTTACTTCTAATTTATTAGCCCTGCGATCTACTTTAAAAGCATAGGTTCTCAGCTTGTCAGTAAGCTTATTGCTTTTTTCAGTAACGATGGGTTTAACCAGAACTTCAGAGAGCTTCATCTCTTAACAATTTATCAATGATTAATTAGAACTTATTTCCTTCACATCTTCCACAATCAGCTTCGCTGCGCTTTCTGTGATCACTACTACATTCGAATTCACGATGTCGTAAGTGTTCATATCGTTAAACTGGTAGCCTACTACGTTCGGTATATTACGGAACGATAACCTGAAGTTGTCTTCCTGGTCGCCGGTAAGCACCAATACTTTTCTCCTGTTGGCGCGGATGCTTTTCAGGATACCTGCCACTTCTTTGGTTTTAGGCGCATCCAGCTTTACATCTTCCATCACTACCAGGTTATTATCTTTCACTTTATGAGAAAGCGCTGAGCATTTTGCGAGGCCCTTAACCTTATAGTTCAGTTTGAAATCGTAATCGCGTGGTTTTGGTCCGAAGATCGATCCGCCGCCTTTATACAAAGGGTTACGGATATTACCCTTACGGGCGCCGCCTGTACCTTTCTGGCGATGCAGTTTCTTACTGGATCCTTTAACTTCAAGGCGCGTTTTTACTTTTGAAGTTCCCTGGCGTTGTGCGGCAAGGAATTGTTTAACGGCCAGGTAAATCACATGGTCATTAGGTTCAATACCAAATATTTCATCCGGTAATTCCAAAGAACGACCTGTTTTTTCACCTTTTATGCTTACTATATCTACTTGCATCTTACTTCGGTTATTATGATTACTTCTGTATGAATACGATTGCTCCGTTATGACCGGGAACAGAACCATTCACCAGTATATAATTTTTTTCGGGGAATATCTTGATCACTTTAAGATCCTTGATCTTAACGCGGTCGCCGCCCATACGGCCGGCCATGCGCATACCCTTGAATACTCTTGAGGCATCGGAGGAGTTACCAATAGAACCGGGAGCTCTCTGGCGGTCATGCTGACCATGCGATTGTTCGCCTACGCCATGAAATCCATGACGCTTTACCACACCCTGGAAGCCTTTACCTTTTGTGGTTCCAACCACATCTACTTTTTCGCCTTCGGTGAAAATTTCAACGGTAACTTCTTCGCCAAGATTCTTTTCAACAGAATAATCGCGGAATTCCTTGACGAATTTCTTTGCTGGAGTATTTGCTTTTGCGAAGTGATTGATGATAGCGGCGTTGGCGTGCTTTTCCTTCTTGTCGCCGAATGCTATCTGGGTAGCATTGTATCCGTCGGAGTCTGTAGTTTTAACCTGGGTCACTATGCAGGGACCCGCTTCGATAATGGTGCAGGCAGTTTGCTTGCCATCGGGAGTGAAGACACTGGTCATCCCGATTTTCTTGCCGATAATAGCTCTCATTTACTTTTAATTTGTGCCTTCTGGGTTGAAGAGACAGTGATGATGGGAATACCACCAGTACTTCAATCCCCGTTTGCCATCGACCTTTTCCCTTTTCCACCGTAGCTAAGCTACTTTTGGCGGGGGAAGTACCGACAGTAAACTAACCCAGAATGGCTAGTTCATATTTTTAATAACTGATAATCCAGCGCTGCTTATTGCCAATGGCTTTCGCAGATAGATGTTTAAAGAACTTTTACGCTTTAATTTCAACGTCTACTCCGCTCGGCAGATCCAGTTTACTCAGCGCATCCACAGTACGTGAAGACGAAGTGTAAATGTCCAGCAAACGCTTATGAGTAGCCAACTGAAATTGCTCACGGCTTTTCTTGTTAACGTGAGGAGAACGCAGAACAGTAAAGATTTTCTTACGTGTAGGTAAAGGAATAGGTCCTGTAACTACAGCGCCTGTGCTGCGAACTGTTTTAACGATCTTTTCGGCAGATTTATCTACCAGATTATGATCGTACGACTGTAATTTTATCCTGATTCTCTGAGACATATACCTGTTTCCACTTTTTCGAATGGGGATGCAAAGGTAGGGGTACTATGTGGAACAGACAAAGATTAATATATGTTTTTTAAAAAAAAGCCTGTTTTATTGTTCACATCAATAAATTTTTGTTTCCCATCTTCTTTTATCCGGCATAACCGGCGCTACCATCCGCTATAGCCATCTCCAAAGCCCCTTCGCTGGCATAATAAAGCCGCAAAGGATATTTGCGGCTTTATATATTGAAGCTTAAGGCTTGCCTTTACATGGCGGATACCCGAGCCTTATTCACTTATTCACTCTTGCTTACACAAAAGCTGAAGGATTAATCATTTTTCCGGCCCTTCACCTTGGCGATCACTTCTTCAGCGATACCATTAGGCGCTGGCGAATAATGCGAAAACTCCATAGTTGACGTTGCCCTTCCGGACGACAGTGAACGTAACTGGGTCACATACCCGAACATTTCGCTTAACGGCACCTTAGCCTTGATCACCTGCGCTCCGGCACGGTTGTCCATACCTTCCAGCATCCCGCGACGTCGGTTAAGATCGCCTGTTACATCACCCATGTACTGATCAGGGGTGATCACTTCCACTTTCATGATAGGTTCCAGCAAGGTAGGCTGCGCCTTACGTCCCGCTTCGCGGAAACCTGCCCTTGCGCATAATTCGAAGGACATACCATCGGAATCCACCTGATGATAGCTTCCGTCAAACACACGCACCTTCATATTGTCTACCGGATAACTGGCTAATACGCCTGTACCCATAGCCGACTGGAATCCCTTCTGTATTGGCTGGATGAATTCGCGGGGAATAGATCCTCCGAAAATATCATTCACAAACTGGAAATGTTCTTTTGGATTTTCTTTCAGCCATTCTTCGTCTGCAGGACCGAATTCAAACACGATATCGGCAAATTTACCGCGACCGCCCGTTTGTTTCTTCAGCGTTTCCCTGTGCTCAATTGTTTTCTTGAACGCTTCTTTATACGCCACCTGGGGAGCGCCCTGGTTTACTTCAACTTTGAACTCACGACGCATACGGTCGATGATGATCTCGAGATGAAGTTCTCCCATTCCTCTCAGGATGGTCTGTCCTGTTTCCTCGTCTGTATTTACTCTTAAAGTAGGATCTTCTTCTACCAGTTTGGAAATCGCCATGCCCATCTTATCCACGTCAACCTGCGTTTTAGGCTCTACCGCAATAGCGATAACCGGTTCGGGGATGAACATGTTTTCCAGCACGATCGGATGATCTTCATCGGCAAGCGTATCGCCGGTTTTTATTTCCTTGAAACCTACAGCCGCTGCGATATCGCCGGCTTCGATGAAATCGACAGGATTCTGTTTGTTGGCAAACATTTTCATGATCCTGCTTATTCTTTCATTCTTGCCGCTACGAACATTCTTTACATAAGAGCCTGCTTCCAGGCGCCCGCTATAGCACCTGAAGAATGCCAGCCGACCCACGAAAGGATCGGTCATGATCTTGAAAGCCAGCGCTGCAAATGGTTCTTTAGGATCCGGTTTGCGGGTGATCTGTTCGCCGGTATCAGGATCGGTACCTACGGTATCTTCCAGATCAACCGGTGAAGGCAGGTAACGGCAAACGGCGTCTAGCGCAGTTTGCACGCCTTTATTTTTGAAAGAAGAACCGCACATCATAGGCACTATGCTCAGATCGAGACAGGCTTTACGGATGGCTTCATGCACTTCATTTTCAGTGATCGTTTTAGGGTCATCGAAGAATTTCTCCATCAGCTTATCGTCATATTCGGCAACAGCTTCAATGAGTTGTCCTCTCCAGTATTCAGCTTCTTCCTGCAGATCTGCGGGAACGGGAATTTCCTGGTAGGTCATCCCTTCTGTTTCCATATCCCAGATAACGCCTTTCATGGTGATCAGATCCACCACGCCGCGGAAATCATCTTCAGCGCCGATAGGCAACTGCAGCGGAACCGCTTTAGCTCCGAGCATTTCCTTGATCTGTTTAACCACCATTAAAAAGTCGGCTCCTGAACGGTCCATCTTATTTCCGAACCCGATACGGGGAACTTTATAACGGTTAGCCTGGCGCCAAACGGTTTCGCTCTGGGGTTCTACGCCATCAACGGCGCTGAACAGGGCGATCAGTCCATCGAGTACGCGCATACTGCGTTCTACCTCTACGGTAAAATCCACGTGACCCGGAGTATCGATGATATTGAAATAATATTTTTTGGTGTTAGCATCAACCTTACCCTTGTCGGTAGGAAAGTTCCACTGGCAGCTTACCGCAGCTGAGGTAATGGTGATACCTCTTTCTTTTTCCTGTTCCATCCAGTCGGTGGTTGCAGCGCCGTCATGTACCTCGCCAATCTTATGGATCATACCGGTATAACGGAGTATACGCTCGGTGGTGGTGGTTTTACCAGCATCAATATGAGCCGCAATGCCAAAATTTCTTAATAATTTTAAGTCTGCCATGACCTGTTGTATTTTCTTTTAAATGTAGAAGAGATGATAACCCTGTTTTGGGTGCGCAAAGGTAGGTGATTTTAAAGAAAAACCCTGCATGGATGATGCAGGGCTTTCATTAATTATTTTTAAAGCGTTAAACGCGGAAGTGGGCAAATGCTTTATTAGCCTCGGCCATTCTGTGCGTATCTTCTTTCTTTTTGAATGCACCGCCTTCGCCTTTGCTGGCTGCAACGATTTCGCCGGCAAGTTTTTCCGCCATGCTTCTGCCGTTCCTGTCGCGGCTGTAACGGATCAGCCATTTCATGCTGAGTGAAATTTTACGGTCGGCGCGAACTTCAGCGGGGATCTGGAAGGTAGCTCCGCCGATACGACGGCTTCTTACTTCTACAGCCGGCGTGATGTTTGACAAAGCGCGTTTCCAGATATCATAACCGTTTTCGCCGGTTTGTTTGGAAATCTTGTCCATAGCATCATAAAAAATATTGAATGCCGTATTCTTCTTCCCCTGCCACATCAGGTTATTTACAAAACGCGTTACCAGGGGATCGCTGAATTTTGCATCTGCTGCGGGGGCTATCTTTTTGGCTTTGGTCTTCCTCATTTATACAATGATTTGAAATCTATTATTTGATGTTGATGATTATTTCTTGGCTTTTTCGCGTTTGGTGCCGTATTTGGAACGGCTTTGTTTCCTGTCCTTAACGCCGGCAGTATCGAGGCTTCCGCGAACGATATGATAACGTACGCCTGGAAGATCCTTAACACGACCTCCTCTAACCAGTACGATTGAATGCTCCTGGAGGTTATGACCTTCACCCGGGATATAAGCAATCACTTCCACTTTGTTCGTCAGCCTGACCTTGGCCACTTTACGTAAAGCGGAGTTTGGTTTTTTAGGCGTGGTCGTGTACACACGGGTACAAACACCGCGACGGAAAGGGCAGGCATCAAGGGCCCTGGACTTGCTTTTCGCTTTAATAATCTCTCTTCCTTTTCTTACCAGTTGCTGTATTGTAGGCATTCTAGACTTTTAAAAATTTGGGACGGCAAAGGTATAAGCCGTCTGGCACAAAACAAAATAAAAATTCAAACCGCAGCGCTAAATCTTAAATAACCAGCCATGGATGTCCGGCTCCCTGCCATCCCTTATGTCAGTGAGGCGTTTTTTTAAGGATGGTCCTACGGTAAACTTCTCCGGGTTAAGCTCCATCACCAGGTCTTTATAACAAAGTTCCCTGATCACGGAAATGGTCGCCGCAGTTCCTGTTCCGAACACTTCTGTCAGCGTTCCAGCCTGGTAAGCCTGGGCCACCTCGTCCATATTCACTTTTCTTTCTTCCACCGTAAGCCCCATATCACGGAATACCGTGATCGCGCTATCGCGGGTTACGCCCTGCAATATAGTTCCCCTGGAAAGATCAGGCGTAATTACTTTATTCCCGATCACGAAAAAAACGTTCATCGTGCCGATCTCTTCTGCATATTTATGCTCCACTTCGTCGGTCCATAACACCTGGTCATATCCCCTTTTCCTGGCCTCTGCGGTAGCCAGCATGCTGGAACCGTAGTTGCCGGCCACTTTAGCGTAGCCCACTCCCCCACGCGCTGCGCGGGTGAATTCTTCTTCCACATAAATACGCATCGGCGCCGCATAATAAGGCCCTGTAGGGCTCAGGATGATCAGGAACTTATACGTATCGGAAGGCTTAACGCCAATCACTTCATCCGAAGAAAACATAAAAGGACGGATATACAGCGAATGATCCGGTTTGGCAGGGATCCAGTTCTTGTCGATGGCGACCAACTGACGCATACCTTCCATAAAAATGTCCTCCGTAATTTCCGGCATCTGCATACGCCTTGCTGAAACATTAAATCTATTAAAATTATCTTTTGGCCTGAAAATACAAGCTTCTCCAGCAGGATTTTTATAGGCTTTGATCCCTTCAAAAATTGCCTGGCCATAATGCAGGGCAGCTAATGACGGGCTCAGCAACAATGGCTGGTAAGGTTTGATCTCTACATTCTTCCATTCTCCATTTTCGTAATCAGCTTCCAGCATATGATCGGTAAAATACCTGCCGAAAGGAATATGCTCAAGGGGAATATCATTCAATTTGCTACGCTCTGCTTTGGTAACAGGAAATCCATAAGACGCGATCATGTTTTTTATTTTTGTAGTTACAAAGAAACAAACAAACTTCGGGGCTACAAAAAATGCAGCCATAAATTACTAACAATTGTTAGTTGAGGCGTAAATACTTATCATGTCGCTGAAAGACCTTGTATTAACGGATGAGCTTATTGCCAGTCTTTACGGACATTCGCTCGTTGATCTGGGTAATTCCGCAGAAACTCTTCCTGTAGCTGCCGTAGGGGTAAAGCTCAATTACCTCGGCAACAACGAAAAGCATATCGCCATTATCATCAACGATCCCGATCATGCTTTTCTTCCGGAAGAACAGCTTTCTTTTTTAATAAAAATGCTGGGCGCCTGCAAGCTCAATATTGGCGATGTGGCCATCATTAACCAGTCTGCAGCGTCTTTTACTTTTACCGGGCTGCTAAAACAACTGAATCCTTCCAGCATATTGTTTTTTGGCGTATCGCCTTCATCGATAGAGATGCCATCCAGGGAAGCGTTTTTTGCCATTGAAGCTTTTGATAACGGACTGCTACTCCAGGCTCCTTCACTGGCGGAACTTAACAGCGATAGCGAAGAAGCGAAACCGATTAAAAGTAAATTATGGAATTGCTTGAAACAGGTTTTCGCGGTAAAATAAATAATGAGTGTGAACCAAAAATTCCTGCCAACAATCAGTAACAGCATGACTAAATTATTATTCGCTACAAATAATCTCCATAAGATTGAAGAAATACAGGCCGCTATTGGTCAGTTTATAGAAGTTATCGGATTAAAAGATGCGGGCATTTTAATCGACATTCCGGAACCTCACGATACGCTGGAAGAAAATGCTACGGAAAAATCAAAAACTATTTTTAAGCTGACCGGCATCAACTGTTTCAGTGAAGATACCGGCCTCGAAATAGGTGCGCTGAATGGAGAACCCGGCGTTAAATCGGCCCGCTATGCCGGCGACAACAGGTCATCGGAGGATAATACAGACAAAGTATTGACTAAGCTGGAAGGCGCTTTCAACAGGAAAGCCAGGTTTAGAACGGTCATTTCGTTGATCTGGGAGGGCCGGGAACATCTGTTTGAAGGGACCTGCGAAGGGGAGATAGCCAGGGGGAGAAAAGGAACAGGAGGCTTTGGATATGATCCGGTTTTCCTGCCTTCAGGCAGTAGCCGTACTTTTGGTGAAATGACCCAGGAGGAAAAGAACCGTTTCAGCCACCGGAAGAAGGCGGCCGGCAAGCTGGTTCTGTTTTTGCAGGAACAGGGAAAGCTATCCGCAAATAATTAAAAATCAACTTATTTAGAAAATTTGTACGAGGCAGGCAACCATAACATCTCCGAATCCGACTTAATCAGTGGATGTATCCGAGGCGACAGGATCATGCAGGAAGAACTCTACAACCGGTTTTCCCCTAAAATGTACGCCGTTTGCCTGAGATATTCCAATAATAGCGATGATGCACAGGATCTTTTACAGGAAGGATTTATTAAAGTGTACAGAAATTTACACCGGTTCAGGGCAGAAGGATCTTTTGAAGGATGGATCAGGAGGGTTTTCGTTAACTCTTCTATCGAACACTTCAGAAAGAAATCCATCAAGCTGGCCAATGTAAGCGAAAAAGAAGAAGCGAATATTGAAGATGCAGATATTTCTGCGCTCGATACCCTGGCGGAAAAAGATATCATCAATCTTATACAGGAATTGTCGCCAGGTTACAGAACCGTTTTTAACCTGTACGTGGTGGAAGGATATTCACATAAAGAGATCGGCGAACAGTTAGGGATCAGCGAAGGCACCAGTAAGTCGCAATTAGCAAGGGCAAGGGGAATATTACAGAAAAAAGTAACCCAATATCTTAGCGATACTAAAAAAACATTCACTCGTTAATTCATGCCTGGCTCACTTCAATACAGACTTTTACAGTTCGGGACGCCTCCGCCGCCGGAAGCCTGGAACAATATACGCCTGCAGTTAGATGGGGCGGCCAATGCCGACGAGGTAATTCAGCAAAAATTATATGCGGCAGAAATAATGGCCCCAGCTTCGGCCTGGCAAACGATCAGCAAAAGCATCGCGCCAAATGCGCCTGAAAAAAGAACTCCAATCATTCCCTTGTTCTATAGGCGTTTGTCTGTAGCCGTTATGGTTACCGCCGTCATCGGCCTGGGAGTATTGTATTTTATGAATGGTTCGCAGAAAAAGAACGCTGCGCCTCCATTGGCAAAACAGGAAATGACAAGCCTACCTCCAAAGAGTGCAGAAACCCGGCAGGCGCCGCTGAAACCTGTTGAACTGTCGCCGCTTCCCGTAACGGTCACTGCGCCGAAGAAAAACCTATTGGCTTCCAGCCGGCAGGCCAATAAAATAATTCCGGCACGGAATATAACCCCTAAGGATGAGTT
>JBDTVL010000021.1:0-11859 GCA_040007215.1 Flavitalea sp. | reverse complement strand
TGGCGATTTTATAAAACTCCGCCAGGTAACTATAGGTTACACGATCACCGAAAAAACATTGGGTCGCCTGCCTTTATTCAGCGCTATCCAGATATCTCTTGTAGGTCGTAACCTGGTCACGCTTATGAAGAATAGCGACAATATAGATCCTGAAGCTAATTTTGCATCCAATGTGAGGTATTCAGGCATTGAAGGCACCAGCCTTCCATCAACAAGGTCATTTGGCATCAACGCTAACTTTAAATTCAAAAAATAATTATAATGAAAAAATCACTTATATATTTTGGGTTTGCGTGCGCCATTGCGATGGCTGGATGCACCAAAAATTTTGATGAAATAAATACCGATCCAACGCAGGCATCTCCTTCTGTCTTCGATCCGAACTATTTCTTATCCAATGCGCAGATAAACTACGCCAACGCATCGCAGGGCTATTCAGGAGCCATTTTATTTCAGAGCGGCTGGGTACAAATATTATCTTCCACCTCATCCGGGGGCGCCAATTATTACAGCAATGCCGATAAATATGCTCCTTCCAGCAATACCAATGAATACCTGGCCAGCGCCTGGAGAGATGGTTTCCGGTCGGCAGGATATTCCAACGAGATACTTAAACTATCTAAAGATATGCCGGAACGTGATAACCTCGCAGCTCTTGCAGTTATCATGAAAGTGCTGTCTTTAAACTATGTAACTGATATTTATGGCGATATTCCTTACTCCCAGGCTTTGCAGGGTTCCGATGGTGTAAACCTCCCGGTTTATGACAAACAGCAGGATGTTTATACTGCTATGCTAAGCGATCTTGATGGCGCTATTGCCAAACTGGACGCTTCAAAACCATTGGCCTCCGCTGATATCTTTAATTATAAAGGAGATGTGGCAAAATGGAAGAAGTTCGGTTACTCATTAATGTTAAGGATTGCCATGCGAATGACAAAAGCAGATGCCGCGACGGCCAAAACATGGGCTGAAAAAGCTGTCGCAGGCGGCGTTTTTGAAAGTATTGCCGATAATGCTTACGTGGTTCCTGATAATGCCAATGGCTATCGTAATATCAATGCAGGCGTACTCGTGGTGGCTGAAGATTTTTATTCGGTAAGATGGAGTAAGACGCTGATCGACTATCTCAGCGACAATGATGATCCACGACTTGGAGTAATAGCAGAAGTGCCACAGGCAGGTATTGCCAACAACAACAATTCAGCGCTCGATGGAGATAACACGCCAGCTAACCAGATTGGTCAGCCGAATGGATGGGATCTTAATGGCGGCGCTACTGATATCACTAACTCGCCAGGATATCCCGGATCCACTGGAGTGGGCGCAGACGCTTCTCCTATCGGAAAATATTCCCGCCCCAGGAGAGCTGTATATACAGGGTTTAATAATCCATACTTTATATTAACCTATGCGGAAACAGAATTATTGCAGGCCGAAGCTGCGGCAAGAGGATGGTCGGTAGGCGCTACTGCCGCCGTGCATTATGCCAATGGCGTTTCCGCCGCGCTGCAATCGCTGGTTACTATGAATGCCAGCGCTGCTATCGACGCGGGCGCTGCCAATTCCTATGCTGCATCGCATCCGCTGGATGAGTCGGGCCTCGACAATTCTTTGAAGATGATCAACGAGCAGTATTGGGCAACAACAGGTTCCTTCCTCAACTTTACAGAGGCCTGGAATAACTGGAAGAGATCAGGTTATCCTGTATTAACCGCTATTAATTACACGGGTAATTTCTCATCTGGCCAGATTCCGAGGAGACAGCCTTATCCAACAAGCGAAGCCAGTACAAATACAGATAATAATAAAACTGCCGTTACAGCTTTAGGCGGTAGCGATAAATGGGAATTGAAGAACTGGTGGGATCAATAAAATTAAATAATTACGCGCAAAAACAGGGCTATCTTTAGTAAAGGTAGTCCTGTTTTTTTACCGCCAAACACTGTGTTTATGAAGGCGCTCTGCTGTGTTATAAATTTCCTGCTGATATTTTCATTTTCTATCCGGGCGCAACAGCCATTATTCCGGCTTCTCTCTTCAAAAGAAACCAATATTAAATTCAGCAATGATCTCGATGAAACAGAGAACCTGAATGTATTGTCGTATGAATACTTTTATAATGGCGCAGGAATAGCGGTAGGAGATATTAATAATGACGGGTTGGAAGATATTTTCTTTGTTTCCAATATGAAAGGAAATAAACTCTTTCTTAACCAGGGTAACCTAAAATTCAAAAATATTACCGGTAAAGCCCTGGAAGGAAAACCTGGAGGATGGAAAACAGGCGTTACCATGGCCGATGTAAATGGCGATGGATTACTGGATATATATATTTGTTATTCAGGCAAAATCAGCGATGATCTCCGGCGCAACCAGCTCTTCATTAACCAGGGAGATCTCAGTTTTGTAGAAAAGGCAAAAGAGTATGGACTGGACGATCCGGGGTATAGTACCCAAGCCGCCTTCTTCGATTATGATAATGACGGCGACCTCGATGTGTTCCTGCTTCACCATAATGTAAAGAAGATCGATAATATGGAACTGGCCAGGTATTTCAATGAAACGGATGAACTGGCCGGCAATAAATTATTAGAGAATGATCATGGTCATTTTACCGATGTTTCCAAAAAAGCAGGTATCAAACAAAATCCCCTCACCTTTGGATTAGGTATCGCTATCGCGGATATTAATAAAGACGGATGGCAGGATATTTATGTAACCAACGATTATAATGAATCTGATTACCTGTACCTGAATAATGGCAATGGTACTTTCTCTGAAAGAGCGCAACAAAGCCTTAGTCATATATCGCATTTTTCAATGGGGGTTGATATCGCCGACTTTAATAACGATGCGCTTCCCGACCTCATCACGCTGGATATGCTGCCCGAAGATAACCGCCGGCAGAAATTATTGCAGCTCCAGGAAAATTATGAATCATTCGAGCTGATGCAAAGCCAGGGATTGCATAAACAATATATGCGCAATATGCTTCATCTGAATAATGGCGATGGCAGTTTCAGCGAAATAGCCCGTGTGTCGGGCATTTCCGCTACCGACTGGAGCTGGTGCCCGCTATTGGCTGATTTCGATAATGATGGATACAAAGACCTGTATGTTACCAATGGCTACCTGAGAGATTATACCAATAAAGATTTCCTTCGATACAGGGGCGATTACAAGTTAAAAAAGGCGATCGACCGCGAACCTGCGCTGCTCATGGACCTGGTTACGGCTATGCCTTCAACAAGGCTGGCAGATTATGTATTTCGAAATAATCATGATCTCACCTTCTCCAATAAACAAAAAGAATGGGGTATTACCCGGCCATCGGTTTCCAGCGCTGCTGTATATGCCGATCTTGATAATGACGGCGACCTGGATATGATTACCAATAATATTAATGAAGAAGCATTTATTTATAAGAACCAGAGTCGGGAATTATCCAACACAACTTATTTGTCGGTTAGGCTTAAGGGTGATAATGAAAATACCCATGCCATAGGCGCTAAAGTGTATGTTTACCAGAATGGACAAGTACAGTACGAAGAGCTCAATCCAAACAGGGGGTATTTATCATGCGTATCCACCGTTCTGCATTTCGGTTTGGGACAAGCGAACGATAAAAAGAAGATCGATTCTGTAAGGATCATCTGGCCCGATAACCGTACACAGTTGCTGACGGATGTGCCGGTTAACCAGGCCCTGTCGGCAGATCAACGTCAGTCTAACGGTCAGAGACCTAAACCCCCAGATAAGCCGGCAGGACTGATGACCCTATCAACGCCGCTTATTAAGTATACACATGAGCCCATGCCGGTTAATGATTTTAAAAGACAGCTATTAATGTTGTTTATGTATTCGAATCCCGGTCCTGTGATCGCAAAAGGAGACGTGAACAATGATGGACTGGAAGATCTGTTCATCAGTGGCGATAATACGCATTCCGCAAAAATATACGCACAGCTACCGGGCGGATCCTTCGACAGTTCGAATAAAAGTTATATTGGCGATGAGAGCGTTTCCACTATTTCAGCAGCCGTATTTTTTGACGCCAATGGAGACGGATTCCAGGACCTGTATGTTGCCAGGGGTGGTTATTCTTTATGGGAGCCCAACACTATTTCTTTACAGGATGAATTATACCTGAATGATGGTAAGGGAAATTTTATTTTGGGAGAAAAGTTGCTGCCTGATGTAAGCGCCAGCGCCAAATCGTGTGTACGGCCCTGTGATGTGGACGGCGATGGAGATATCGATCTTTTTGTAGGAGGCAGGGTGGTTCCGGGAAGTTACCCCGTAGCGCCAACATCTTACCTGCTGATCAATAATGGTAAGGGAGTTTTCAGCATAGCGCAAATGCCTTTTTCATCTATTGGTATGGTCAGCGATGCTCAATGGGTAGACATAAATGAGGATGGCAGGCAAGACCTGGTATTGTGCGGAGAGTTCATGCCTATAACTATCTTTATTAATAAGCCGCAGGGCTTTGCCGATAAAACCGCTGATTATTTTGAACAGCCTATCAACGGGTTGTGGTTCAGCATTCAGGTAGTGGATGTTGATGGCGATGGAAAGAAGGATATCATTGCCGGTAATATCGGATCTAATTCGTCCATACAGGTTTCTTATAAAGAACCAGGAGAGCTTTTTTACGCTGATTTTGATGGCAATGGTTCTGTCGATCCTTTTTTTAATTTTTATATTCAGGGAAAAAGTTTTCCTTTTGTTAGCAGAGACGAACTCAACGAACAGATCTATCCTATGCGTAAACGATTTAGTTCCTATAAAAATTATTCGGACGCTACAATGAAGGATATTTTTACGCCTGAAGAATTTTCGAAAGCATCACGATTATATATTAATGAGATGCGAACGGTCTGTTTGCTCAACAGGAATGGAAAATTTGTTCAGCAGGCTTTGCCGGTGCAGGCTCAGTTTTCAATAGTTTCAAAAATTATAGCCCGCGATCTTAATCACGATGGAAAGATGGATCTGTTGCTGTTAGGCAATCATTCCGATAACCGTCTTAAAATAGGAAGTATCGACGGTAATTATGGTTGTTTATTGGAAGGAGATGGGAAAGGAGGGTTTTCCTATATTGATCAGCTTGCGGCAGGTATTTCCATCAGGGGAGATGTAAAATCGGCGGAAGAACTGATCGTGGATGGCAAAAAAATATTTCTTATTGGCGTGTCTTCCGGCCCCTTACAATTTTATAAAGAGAACTGAAATGAGAAAGATGCTGATCATACTGTTGTTGGCTCATCAGCTCCAGTACGCGCAGGATAAACCTGCGGTTCCCGCTTACCTGAATTTGCAGTCGCCGGTATTTTCTATTTCTATGGTCATGATGCACGATGTGGTAAACCCACCAGCGGCCAGCAGATTTTATACCTATGCTATGCTGGGCGCTTACGAAATTGTATCGCAGCATTCTGGTATAACGCCTTTATCGGGATTGCTTAAAAATTATTCTTCCGTTCGAATCGATGCAGGAAAGAAAAATTATGATTATCAAATCGCCGCTATTTATTCTGTTCTTGAAATAGGAAAACGTATGCTGCCTTCGGGTTTTATGCTGCAGGAAACGCAGGATAAATATCTTCTGACGCTTAAAAAAAATAAAATACAGGCGGCTGTAATTAAAGCTTCTGTTACTGTATCGGAAGTTGTAGCCGCTGCAATAGTGGCTTACGCTAAAACAGACGGATACGAAAAACTCAGCGCCCGGCTGCATTACACCGCTTTAAAAGGCGAAGGATATTGGTTTCCTACGCCGCCGGCTTATATGGAAGCTATTGAGCCTAATTGGAAAACCATCAGGCCAATGCTTATCGATTCCTGTAATCAGTTTCCTCCTGATCCTCCTGTTGCCTTCAATAAAGATAGCGCCAGCGCTTTTTTTGCTTTGGCAAAAGAAGTATATGATGTTTCAAAAAAAATGACAGAAACTCAACTGACTATCGCTTCTTTCTGGGATTGTAATCCTTTCGTAGTCAGTACCGCCGGTCATATGATGCTTGGGTTTAAGAAAATAAGCCCAGGCGGTCATTGGATGAATATCGCCTGTATAGCTTCTAAAAAAGCAAATCTTGATTTTGACAGGTCTGTTCTGCTGGGAACCATGGTATCATTAACGATCATGGACGCCTTTATCAGTTGTTGGGATGAAAAATACCGCAGCAACAGGATAAGGCCTGAGACTTTTATCAACCGGCATATTGATATACGCTGGCAGCCTTTGTTACAAACGCCTCCTTTTCCTGAATACACCAGCGGGCACAGTGTTGTTTCTACCGCTTCGGCAAAGATACTCAGCTATTTTCTGGGAAATGATTTTTCCTATACGGATAATTCGGAAAATATGTTTGAGATACCGGAAAGACATTTCAACTCTTTTATGGAAGCCGCTAATGAAGCCGCTATTTCGCGTTTATATGGCGGGATCCATTATCGGGATGCTATCGTAGACGGACAGAGGGAGGGAGCATTGATCGCAGATAATATCATTCAGAAAATCAGCGATGCCGGTATAAAGCCTTTTATACAATGAAGAGTTATTGTTTTGAAGTAGCCGCTTTTTCCTGGTATTTCTGCCCAGGCGCATGACTGATCATTAAAGGGCATTTCCATTCCGCGCTGTGCTGACGGCCGCTATATTGAAAAACTTCCGAGACTTCTCCAAAATCTTTTAGCGTAGGATTTACAGATCCTGAAAAATCCATATCGCGTTTCCTTACCGTTTCTTTCATTTGATCATAGCGGCCATTCCTGCGTAATTTTTCAAACTCGGCATGCGGATTAAATACAATCGTCGGGTATTTAAAACTCCTTGCCAGCCTGCTGCTGCCGGGATGTAAGCCAATAATGAAAAATCCTTCCTGCTTGATACTAAAACTAAAATTGGAAGAGGAAGGATCCTTATCCACGCGCGTATCGTAAGGGTAATGTTGCGCATCAATGTCAGATAAGGATTGAAGCCGATGCCAGAAAAAAGTTTCAAATAATTCTTCTGTTAATTGATGGGGTTCTCTGAATATAATAGCCGCGCTGTGATAAGGCGTTGACGAAGCGCGGTATTCATCCACAAAATTGTACAGGAAACTGATCATTGCACGATCGTCTTTTGGACAGGCTATATGATCTGCAACCATGCATTTGATATGGTTGTGGGCTAAGGCAGCTTTTGCTGCAATACAGGGAAATGGTTTGGCCTGCAGGTATTGAAAATACTCTTCAATAATGGCTTCGTTTTCAATGGCAATCATATATGTAGTTTGATCCAAATGTCAATCATTACTTAAAATCTGATACCACCAGTTTGAATTTCCCCGATTTGCTTTTGATGATACCCTCTTCCGCTACTTTGTGGAACCCTATGGATATATCTACAGGCAATCTGAGTTTCAGGTTGTTCAACAAATGAGTTTGATCATATTGAGAAAAATGCTCCCCAGGTACCACATTAACATCTATCCGGTCGGGTGTATTTTGAATGATCTGGGCAAGCCTGATATTTTTAACATCGATAAACGAATAGCCTACAGAGACACCGCTCATATACGTTCCGTCTTTAAGTACCAGGCTATCTGTCATCCTGCCTTCTATAGCCTTAACGCCCTTGTTTTTTCCGCATATGCAGGGTTCCTGCATCATAGTGATTGTGTCATCTACGAAATATTTGATCAGCGGGTAGGCTTTATTAGTCAGAGAAGTAGTTATTACGCCGCCTTCTGTAAATTCATTATAGGAATAAAGAGGCATTTCATGATACGTCCCATAGTCGCATTGGCCCAGGGCGATCGTTCTTTCTACATTGCCGTACCAGTCGAATATTCTTCCTCCGAAAAAATCTTCAATTTTTGCTCGCTGGTAATGGTGCAGCGTTTCGGAAGAAGTAAACACCAGGGGCACTTTTATTTTAAAATTCTTTTCATTTAACAGGTGCACCAGGTTAAAAATATAACTGGGATAAGCCAGTATTGCTTTGGGTTTGAAGTCGGCAAGCACAAGCATGAGTTTATCTATATTTTGCCTGGAAAGCAGAAATGGCGAAAAATAAAGGATGTTCTCCGCTTTATTATAGTGAAACAACTGATCCCTGTTGAGTTTAGACCGAAGCGACAGGATGGGGTCTCCTTTTTTAAGTCCATGCTGCATCCGGTAATACCACACGTATGCGTATTCTTTTATATTCGCTGAAAGCGACCGGTATACAGTTAATGGTGTTCCTGTGGTTCCGCTGGTGCGGCCTTTTTTCAGCAAACGAAGCGGCAGGGTGGAAATAGTTTTTTCATGCTCACGTACATCCAGCTTATCTATAACCGGCAAAGCCTCATAACTTTCTTTGAAATTGCCATCCAGGGCGTTCCTGGGATATAAATTTCTGTAAAATTCAGATCTTTCGGCGGCGAACCTGATCATCTTCATCGCCTCTTTTTCTGACTGTTGTTGTAATTCTTCTTCAGGCAGAAGGTCAAGGGCTTTCAGCCTGTACATTTTGTCAAAGGAAAATAAGTTATGCCTACTATAATGCAGAATATGATCGCTGATATTTCTTTTGATGTTATGGCTCATCGATATATAGTTTTATATGGATAGTTACTACCGTATTAATGTTTTGGCTGG
Source organism: Flavitalea sp. (assembly GCA_040007215.1). Taxonomy (GTDB): domain Bacteria; phylum Bacteroidota; class Bacteroidia; order Chitinophagales; family Chitinophagaceae; genus Flavitalea. Next base: position 3,225 of record JBDTVL010000021.1, on the reverse strand, counting down.
ATCATTTTGCCGACTGTATGATATGCCTGTTTGATCTGTTGCTTATTTCTGTACGCCTGGTTTTGCAGGATTGGGATTGTTTTGCGTTCCATAAGGTTGAGTAGAATAATATTGCGCCTACTGTCCAGGAGGTTAAATACATTTTGCGCAATAGCGGTCAAAGACAGCTCAAGCCACAGAGCTGGCAGTGTTAGATTTTTTAGCATAAAAACATTAAAATAAGGTTATGGCTTCTATATAGGAGATATGGATGGCCCTCTCAGGATAATGAAACTTAAAAAAAGCTTTAAGGATAAAAAATCAACAACAAGGGGATTTTCGGGGGATGGATGGTCTGTAGTTCCTCTCTGGTCAGCGCCATAATGAAAGACTGTTTAAAAGTAATAATCTTTCCTGATAAATTAAATATTATTATATATATCTTATTCAGGTTCCCTTGTTCTTAAAAATTTACCGGCGCTAAGATGCATCTTTAATACATACCAGCCAATACCAATTTCGTGGTATACTAATGAATAACAGGTCATTAATGCTATTTATATATCTTTATGTATTACCTGAACCTGACTATTCTGGAATCAATAACTGACTTTTATCTTCCTGGATACAGGTGATAATAGCCTTGCCGTTTAGAAGAGCCGCCAGATGCATTATTGATATGAAAGTATTTGTAACTAGATTGATCCCCGAGAACGGAATACGCATGATGGAAGCTGCAGGAGCGCAGGTTACCCAATGGCTGGAAAAAAGAGAACTCACAGAAGAAGAATTGATCGGCCATTGTCAGAACTATGACGCTTTGATGAGCGTTGGTCCTAATAAGATCGACAGCGTATTCCTTAATGCCTGCAGGCATCTTAAAGTGGTTTCGCTGATGTCTGTGGGCTATGATAATGTGGATGTGCCGGCTGCCTTGGCATTAAATATTCCTATTGGCAATACGCCCGGCGTATTAAGCGGCGCTACGGCCGACCTCGCTTTCCTGTTAATGCTGGCAGCTTCCCGGAAAGCATTTTTTCATCATAAAAGAATACCATCCGGCGCATGGGGGTTTATAGAACCTACCGCCGACCTCGGAATTGAACTGACAGGCAAAACTCTCGGTATTTACGGTCTGGGAAAGATCGGGTTCGAAATGGCTAAACGATGCGTAGGGGCTTACGATATGAAAATCATTTATCATAATCGCGGAATCAATATGGAGGCGGAACAGAGATGGAATGCCAAACGCGTTTCCTTTGATGAGTTACTGTTCCAAAGCGATGTGCTCTCTGTACATACTTCACTGACTGCCGAAACAATGGGTATCTTCAATAAAAGCGCATTTTCCAAAATGAAACGTTCTTCCATATTTATAAATACGGCAAGGGGAGGAGTGCATCACGAAAAGGATCTTACTGAAGCTATACAACAAAGGATCATCTGGGGCGCTGGTCTCGATGTTACTAATCCCGAACCCATGCATCCCGATAATCCGTTGCTGTCCATTCCTGAAGTGGCCGTATTACCGCATATTGGTTCCGCCACCATGGAAACACGTAATGAAATGGCCCGGCTTGCTTCGGAAAATATTATTGCCGGCTTAAATGGGCGACCCCTACCTTATCGGGTAACCTTGTAAATCATTCTTATTTTTCATCGTCTGTTTCTACAGAAAAATTTCTTTACCCATCCCTGCGCTGATAATAGATGCCGGTTGCGAAAAATCCCGGCAGGGAAGGGGTAAACCTTCCTTGTCGGGATATAAAACATCTTCAGTAGTTATTATCAGGCCGCCTGCTGAATATGCACTGCCCATTTTTCAAGTAACCCCGTCAGTTCCTGGAAATTAATTGGCTTACTGATATAGTCGTCCATTCCTGAACGCAGGCATTCTTCGCGGTCGCCGAGCATGGCATTAGCCGTCATGGCAATGATAATCGGCTGAACGGTAAGGCAAAGCCGGATCATCCGGGTAGCTTCCAGTCCATCCATTTCAGGCATCTGTACATCCATAAATATCAGGTCGTAATTTTTATGGCTCACAATTTCCAGCACTTCTTTACCATTGTTGGCTATATCTACCTGGTAGCCCAGTCTCTTGAATATCATCATAGCCAGTTGCTGGTTCATTACATCATCTTCGCCAATAAGTATGCGCAATGGATATTGCTGCGAGAAGTTATCTGATAATTTTTGCACAGCCTGTTCTGCTGAGGAAACATTTCTGCCTTTATTTTTCAGCGCGGTAATGATGCTCTTGCCCAGGATATATTGTTTAACTGGTTTCGGAACCAGTCCGCTCACGATTTCATCATACTGATGATTTCTTTCTTCGCCTGCCGGCATTAAAAGGATCACGGAGATAAGCGGATAACGTTCATGGATAGCTTTGGCGAGTTCGATATTTTTCATATCGCCTGCAGCCACATCGATCAGTATAGCGTCAATATCATTATGTTTTGCTAACAGCGGTATAATTTCATCGGGCAGGGCAACAGGCAGGAGCGCCGTTTTCCATTGCAGCAGGTGTTTTTCAATAGTTGCCCTGCAGCTTGGATTGGTTGTTGCCAGCAGGATCTTTTTGTTTTCCAATTCTTTTAGATCACCAGCGAAGTGGGAGATAATTCGTTTTACGCCAGCTTTTGATTTAATAGTAAATCTGAAGCTGGCCCCTTCGCCAGGCTTACTGCTTACCGTAATCTCGCCGCCCATCAGCGCGATCAGTTTTTTGCTGATCGCCAGACCGAGTTTTTTATTATCTTTTTCATTTATATCGCCAGCGCCCGACAAGTAAGCTGACAGTTCTTTTAATTCTGCTTCATGCATTCCTTTACCTGTATCGCGCACTTCGAATTCTAGCGTGTTAGTAGCGCCTTCGGCAGATAACAACTTTACATGAATAGCTATTTCTCCTGTTGTTGTAAACTTGACGGCATTCTCGGTAAGGTTCATTAATATTTGCCGCAGGCGATCATGATCGCCGACAATAGCGGGAGAAATATTTTCATCTATATCATACCAGAACTCAATACCTGAAGAAATGCTCCTGGCGGCAAAAGCATCAAGAACTTCTTCGATCATGCTTCTAAGGTCCAGGTCATTTTGTTCCAGCTCGGCTTTTCCTCCTTCCATTTTAGAATAGTCCATCACATCAGTGATCAGTATATCCTTGATAACGGTGATCAGGTTTTCTCCGCAATTGCGTATGGATTTCGTGTATTCGCGTTGTTCTTTGGAAAGCTG